>NZ_JARPVX010000082.1:0-17125 GCF_033947565.1 Lichenihabitans sp. Uapishka_5 | reverse complement strand
GTGCCCGAGGCCCTGGCGGCGCTCGCCCTCGGCCGCATGGCCCACGACGCCGCCGCCGAGCGCCGCCAGGGCCTCGGGCACGGTTTCGCTCCAGCGCGGCAGCGTCAGGGCGTGGAAGGTAATATCGGCGGCAGCGGCGGCCGCGCCCGGCCGGGCGATAACGAAGACCGGCATGCCGGCCGGGTGGTCGGGTCGCTCGACGAAGGGCAGGCGGGCGATGATCTTCGGCGCTTCCGGGGCTTCGAGCCCCCGCCACCAGGCGGCCTTCGGGTTTTCGGCCCGCAGCAGCCCGAGGTCGCCCGTGGCGGCCGCCACCGCGCCGATCACGCCCTCGGGCCCGAAGTGGCTCTGGAGCGGCACCGTGAAGCCGAAATGGAACCGGGCCGAGTCCCGCATGGCGGCGTCCCCGCCCGCCATGTCGGCATGCACCCCATAGGGCGCCTGCAGGTGCGTGAAGGTGGCGATGATGACGCGCCAGATGCTTTCGACCGTGTCGAACGGCAGGCGGCCGGTGTGGCGCTCGGCCAGGCGCCGCATCATTTCGGCTTCGCGACCGGGCCGGAACGCCGAGCCGCCGCCCTGACGCGCCTTGATGGCGATCAACTCGTCGATGATCAGGCTGCGTTCGATCAGTAGCGCATGCATGCCGGCATCGATCCGGTCGATATCGACCCGGAGCGTGTCGAGTTGGGCGGCGAGGGAGAGGGAAGGATCGGGCACGGGAACTCGCAAGGCAGCCGCATGGGTTCTACCGGCCAGGGCGGTGTTTGGCAAAACGGCCCGGGATGCCGTTTCGGAAACGAACCGGTAAACAAGCCGCGACATAGATCATCTCGGACTGATCTTTGCGAAAGCGCCCGCCGCCCAGGGTGACTAGCCTCGCAGGGATGGATTTCGAGGATCGCGATTGATGAGCCGCCTGACCTGTGATGGATGCCGCGACGGCACCGCCTTCGCCATGCCGTTCTCGATGGCGTTCCAGCCGATCGTCGATGTCGAGGCCGGGCGCGTTTACGCCCATGAGGCGCTGGTGCGCGGGGTCGATGGCGCCGGCGCCGGCACGGTGTTGGCGGCCGTCGATGCCGGCAATCGCTACAGCTTCGATCAGGCCTGCCGGGTGCGGGCCATCGAACTCGCGGCCGACCTCGCCATGGCGTCCGAGGGCGCCTTCCTATCGATCAACTTCCTGCCCAATGCGGTCTACGAGCCGAGCGCCTGCATCCGCCTGACGTTGGCGACCGCCAAGCGCACCAACTTCCCGCTCGACCGGCTGATCTTCGAGTTCACCGAGAACGAGAAGCTCGATCCCGACCACGTGCAGCGGATCGTCACGACCTACAAAAGCATGGGCTTCAAAACCGCCATCGACGATTTCGGCGCCGGCTATGCCGGGCTGAACCTGTTGGCGCGGTTCCAGCCCGACATCATCAAGCTCGACATGGATCTCGTGCGCGGCATCGACGCGAGCCGGTCGCGCCGGGTGGTGGTGAAGGCCGTGGTGGAGATGTGCGACGACCTCGGCGTGGCGGTTCTGGCCGAAGGCATCGAGACGCCGGGCGAGCACCGTGCACTATGCGACCTCGGCATCCGGCTGCAGCAGGGCTATTGGTTCGCCAAGCCGTCGTTCGAGGCCTTGGCGGCGGTGCCGGCCGATCGGTTGGCGGCCTCGGCCCATCCCATCGCAGCCTGAAGCCCGAAGGGCGGTCCACGAAAAAGGGCCACCCCGATGGGGCGGCCCTCGCATTGTTCGGCCTCTCAGGCCGTACCCGGTGTCTTGATCTACGCGGCGGAAACCGCGGAGGAGACAGAAACCCAGGCCTGGCCCTGCGGCATGAAACAATGAGACACTGGATCACCTCCTTTCGTTGCGTTGCGATATGAGGAGGATGCCCCGCTTTCGAGACGTGCGCAAGGCTATCTTGCCGAAATCCCGGGCGACAAAAAGCCTGTGCGAAATGGCTTGACGCGCCGGCACGTCACCCACGTCCCCGCCAGGTTTGCGACTCCGCTGTTGACGGGCGGGCCCATGCGGGACGCCGGCGATCTGGACTGTTCCGCAGCGTCGGATGACCGAGCAAAGGCGATCGACGGCTTTCTCGAGTCAGGCTGACCGGTCGATCGCATATGCGGGGTTGGCCGGGATGCGAGCGATTTGGTGACTCCTCGCTCGACGGGCGATCAGAACGTGTAGCCGATCCGCCCACCGAAATTGGTGACGCCGGCGTTGCGGTCGCACATGTGGTCGTTCGAGATGTGCTCGGCGGTGGCCACCACGCTCCAATGCTGGGTGAACTGGTAGCCCAGGGTGGCCGATTCACGGAACATCAGGTGACAGCCGACGGCCGAATAGCCGACCGGCGGCACAAAGGCCGTGTGGCCGTCGTTGTAGGAGCCGCCGAGCGAGATTTCGGCGAAAAGGCCGCGATACACCGGCACCGTCCAGGTCCAGCCCAGATAGCCGTCGCTGGTGCGGCCGTCGGTGTTGAGGTTGCCGCCGAGGTGCATGCGGGGAACCAGATAGCTCCAATAGCCCGCGTTCAGCTCGACGACCCGGGGGGTGAGGATTTCGCCGTTCAGGTCGACGCCCTTGCCCTGCTCGGGCGAATCGTAGCCGTGGTAGAAGACGCCGCCGCGCACCTCCTGGACCACGCCCCAGAGCGGCGCCGGTGCGAGCGTCGTGGTGTCATAGCTCGAAGGATTGAGCGGAAAGTCCGCGGCGCGGCCCATCGAGGCGGGTGCCACGGCCAGGACGGCCGTGGCCGCGACCGTGCGGAGGAGGCGCTGTTTCATCGAGTCGTCCCGGCGGCGAACGGAAGGCCGCCTCATGGGAGACAGGGTTAGTCAGCCCCGATGCGCTTGTCCATGCGGCCGGCGAGGTCCTGGATGAATTGCCAGGCAGTGCGGCCGGAACGTGACGCCCGGGTGGTGGCCCACTCGAGCGCCTCCGCACGCAACTGCTCCGGCGGAACCGTGAGGCCGAGCTCCCGCGCGTAGCCGTCGATCATCGCCAGATAGTCGTCCTGCGAGCATTTGTGGAAACCGAGCCACAGGCCGAAGCGGTCACTGAGCGACACCTTTTCTTCCACGGCCTCGCCCGGGTTGATGGCGGTGGCGCGCTCGTTGTCCATCATGTCCCGCGGCATCAGGTGGCGGCGGTTCGAGGTGGCATAGAACACCACATTGTCGGGCCGCCCCTCGATGCCGCCGTCGAGCACCGCCTTCAGCGACTTGTAGGATGTGTCGTCGGTGTCGAAGCTCAGGTCGTCGCAGAACAGGATGAACCGGCAGGGCGCCTCGCGCAGCAGGTTCATCAGCGCCGGCAGGGCGTCGATGTCCTCGCGATGGATCTCGATCAGCTTCAAGGGCCGGTCGCCGACGCTCGCAAGCTCGGCATGCACGGCCTTGACGAGCGACGACTTGCCCATGCCGCGCGCCCCCCACAGCAGCGCGTTATTGGCCGGCAGGCCGCGCGCGAAGCGGCGAGTGTTGTCGATCAGGATGTCGCGCACCCGGTCGATACCCTGCAGCAGCCCGAGGTCGACCCGGTTGACGCGTCGCACGGGCATCAGCCGGTTCGCCGCGGCCGAGAACACGAAGGCTTGCGCGGCGTCGAAGTCGGGCGCGGGCGCCGCCGCGGGGGTGAGGCGTTCGAGCGCCGCAGCGATGCGTTCGAGGAGTGGTGCGAGCGAGGGGTCGAGGGACATGGGACATCCTTGGCGTGCGCCCATGTCCGGCTGGACCGGCGGGGTGTCAAGGTTGGGCTGATCCGGCGTGGCGTCATGTTTTCCGGAGCCGCGGCGCCTGAACCCAATCTGAACCGGCGGGTTCAGGCTCGATTGCGGTGCGGCCCGTAGAAGTTGGCGCGTCGTCTCGCGGTCGATTGTCGACGCGACGAAGGCCTGGAGATCATCAAACAATGAGCCAAGAAAACGCTGTCACCCTCAAGGGCGAGGTCACGGACATCTTCGCCCACCGCTTCGTCATCACCACCGCATCGGGACGGGTCCTCGCCGACCTCGGGCCGAAGGGCGCCGAGCAGGTCGGTCTCAAGGTCGGGGAAACCGTGGAGCTGTCGGGTGAGATGAAGCCATCGGAGTTGAAGGTGAAGCAGTTCACCCGGTCCGGTCAGGCGCCGATCACCCTCGATACCGAGAAGCCGAAGCCGAAAGACCACAAGAAGCCCGACAACAAGCACGACTGAAGGCCTCGCAGGTCCTCCGCGCGCGCGACGGCTCCGCATGCGCGGAGGGCTGCACGGCTCGGCCTGCAAAGTCGGGCCGAGTGCCCCACATGTCGCGGAGCGGGGGGCGAGGCTCGCCCGGCTCCCTTGTTGACGACCGAGGACAATCCATGCGCGACAGTCCGCCGATGGCCGAAGAGATCAGGAACGGCTTCTACCCCGCCTTCGAGGCCGGGTGGCGGCGCGCGGAACTGGTCGGACGCGGCCTTATGCTGGTGGTCGTGGTCGCGACGGTGTTCGGCGTCCTCGGCGGTGGGCCCTTGTCGCTTTGGACCTCCGAGCTCCATGCTGGAGCGCTTGACGTCGAGTTTCCCCCGGTGATCCGCTTCGGCACCCCGACGGATTTTACGCTGCGTGCCCACCCGGCAGAGGGGCAGGCCAGAATGACCGTCGCGTTTCCGGCGGATTTGGTGAAAGCCTTTGGGCTGCAGAGCGTGTATCCGCGTCCGGCCGAATGGCGGGCCGATCAGGACGGCAGCTTGGTCATGACCTTCGCCACCCTGGCAGATGGCCAGGATACCGTGGTGGAGGTCGGCGGCATGCCGGTCAGCAGCGGCAGGGTGACACTTTCGGCGCGGCTCGACGGCGCCCCCGCCGTATCCTGGACGCAGGTGATCCTCCCATGAGCACCGTCCTCAAGGCCGCTGCCGCCTATCTTGTGATCTTGTTCGCCATGCGGCTGATCGGGCGCCGCACGGCGAGCCAGCAGGCGCCCTTCGACACGGTCGTGTTGTTCTTGTTCGGCGGCATGACCACGGCGGCGATCCTCGGGGAAGACCGCTCGTTCACGGCCGCAATGACGGGCATCTTCACCGTCGGCCTGATGCACGTCATCGTCTCGTGGCTGAAGCTGCGGTCCGTGTTGATCGAGCGCATCGTCGATGGGACGCCCATCGTGGTGTTCGACGAAGGTCGCTGGTCCGAGGATGCGATGCGCAAGTTGCGCATGCAGGAGGCTGACATCCGCACCGCGATGCGGCAGCAGGGGATGATCGATGAGGGCGACATGCGCTATGCCATCATCGAGCGGGATGGCACCATCTCCATCATCCCCAAGGCTGAGAAGTGAGTCTGGTGGGTGAGGGTGCCATGAGCGTGGCCATGCCGGGATCGGTCATGTCCGGGTTGGGGTGAGGTGTTGCGATGGCCGGTGGATTGGTGGCGCTGCTCGACGACGTCGCGGCCTTGACGAAGCTCGCGGCGGCGTCGCTCGACGACGTCACCGGGGCCGCCGCCCGGGCCGGCGTGAAGGCGGCCGGCGTCGTGGTGGACGACACGGCCGTGACGCCGCGCTACGTCGCGGGCCTGGCGCCGGCGCGCGAGCTGCCGATCATCGGCCGCATCGCGCTCGGCTCGCTGCGCAACAAGGTGCTGATCCTGCTGCCGGTGGCGCTGGGGCTCGAGGCGTTGGCCCCCTGGGCCATCACGCCGCTGCTGATGCTCGGCGGCGCCTATCTCTGCTTCGAAGGGGCCGAGAAGGTCGTCGAGGCCCTGCGCGGCCACCACGCCGGGGACGCCGTGACAGAAACCGGCACGCCGGCCGAGATCGAGGACCGCAAGGTGCGGAGCGCCGTGCGGACCGACTTCATCCTGTCGGCCGAGATCATGGTGATGGCGCTGGCCGAGGTGACCGACAAATCCTTCGCCGTGCAGGCTGTGGCGCTGGCCGCCGTGGCGCTCGGCATCACGGCCGGGGTGTATGGCGTGGTGGCCGTGATCGTGAAGGTCGACGATGTCGGGGTCTATCTGGCGCGCCGGCCCGTGGCCGTGCTGCGGGCGCTCGGCCGCGGCCTCGTGCGTGGCATGCCGGTCGTGATGCGCGGCCTCACCGTGGTGGGCACGGCCGCCATGCTGTGGGTCGGCGGCGGCATCCTGCTGCACGGGCTCGAGGGATATGGCGTGACGGCGCTCGGTCACGGGCTACATGGTTTGGCGACGCGCGCCAGTGCGGCCCTGCCGGCCCTCGAGGCCGCAATCGCCTGGCTGGTCACGGCCACGGGGTCTGGCCTGCTCGGGCTGGTGGTCGGCGGCGTCCTGGCGGCCGCGGCGCACGGGCTGCGGCCCGCCGAGGCTGCCGCCTGAAGATTGCCGATCGTTGAGCCGGGCCGCAATTGCTTTCGGGACCGCGATCCGTATAGTCCCGCCGCATTTCGCGGGGTGCGCGCGCAGCCGCTTCGCCGCTTGCGACCCCTGAGTCGCCCGGAGTTGATTTCCAGTGTTCACGCAAGCTTTCGCGCAAACGGCCGGCACCACTGGTGGGGCCACGGACCTGGTTCAGTTCGTGGTGCCGATGGTGGCCGTTCTCGGCATCATGTACTTCCTGATCCTCCGTCCGCAGCAGAAGCGCCAGAAGGACCATCAAAGCCTGGTGGGCGCCATTCGGCGCGGCGACACGATCGTCACCAACGGCGGGCTGATCGGCAAGGTCACCAATGCCAGCCAGCCGACGGAGCTCGAACTCGAGGTGGCCCCCACCGTGCGGGTGCGGGTGTCGCGGGCGATGATCTCCGAGGTGCGGGCCAAGGGCGAGCCCGTCAAGGACGCGGTCAAGGCGTGACGGCGTTGCGCTCCGTTCGGGAAGCTTCGCGCCGATGATCCGCTATGCGCCTTGGAAGGTCGCGTCCATCATCTTGGGCACGCTTGTCGCGATCCTGCTGGTGATCCCGAGCCTGCTGCCGGTCTCGACGCGCGAGTCGCTCGCTCGTGCGGCGCCGTGGCTGCCGGCCCGCGCGATCGTGCTCGGCCTCGATCTGCAGGGCGGCGCCCACGTGCTGCTCGAGGTCGACACGCCATCCGTGGTGCGCAGCCGCGTCGAAGCCCTGCGGGACGACGTGCGCCGCGCCCTGCGCGAAGATCAGGTCAAGCTGACGGGCGGCATCGGATTGCAGGCCAAGGGTGTGCAGCTGCGCATTCCCGACCCGGCCGACCGCGCCAAGGCGCTGCCGAAGCTGCGCCAGCTGGCGCAGCCGCTCGGCGCCTCGCTGACCGGCGCCGTGTCGGACTTCACCGTGAACGAAGGAGACGACGGCGTCGTCCAGCTGATGTTGACCGATGCCGGCATCGATGCCCGCGTGCGGCGCGCCGTCGATCAGTCGATCGAGGTGTTGCGTCGCCGCGTCGATGCGCTCGGCACCACCGAGCCCAACATCCAACGGGAAGGCAATGACCGCATCCTGGTCGAGGTGCCGGGCCTGCAGGACGCCCAGCGCCTGAAGGACATTCTCGGCACCACCGCCAAGCTCGAGTTCCGCCTGGTCGGCGACTCCGGCGCGAACCCGGGCGACGTCGAGCAGCTGCCCTATTACAAGGCGAGCGAGGGCTCCGGCACGCTGCCGGTCGAGAAGCGCGTCATGGTGCAGGGCGAAGACCTGACCGACGCCCAGCCGGGCTTCGACAGCCGCACCAGCGAGCCGGTAGTCAACTTTCGCTTCAATCTGCGCGGCGGCCAGCAATTCGGTCAGGTGACGGCCGAGAACGTCGGCAAGCCCTTCGCCATCGTGCTCGACGAGAAGATCGTCTCGGCGCCGCGCATCCTCGGCCCCATCACGGGCGGGTCGGGCCAGATCTCGGGCAACTTCACCGTGCAGGGTGCCAACGACCTCGCGGTGCTGCTGCGGGCCGGCGCCCTGCCGGCCAAGCTTACCATCGTGGAAGAGCGCACGGTTGGCCCCGGCCTCGGCGAGGATTCGATCAACGCCGGCAAGCGCGCCGCCTACGTGGCGGCCATCCTGGTGCTCGGCTACATGCTGCTCACCTACGGGGTGTTCGGCGTCTTCGCCGACATCGCGCTCGGCGTCCACATTCTGCTGATCTTCGCCTTCATGGTGTTGCTCGGCGCCACCCTGACGCTGCCCGGCATCGCCGGCATCGTGTTCACCATCGGGGTCGCGGTCGACGCCAACGTGCTGATCTACGAGCGCATCCGCGAGGAAGCCCATTCGGGCCGTTCCATCCTGCAATCGCTCGATACCGGATTCAAGCGCGCCTTTGCGACCATCATCGACTCGAACGTGACGATGTTCGTGGCGGCTGCGATCCTCTACCTGTTCGGTTCGGGTCCGGTGCGGGGCTTCGCGGTGTCGCTCGGCCTCGGCATCCTGACCTCGGTGGTCACCGCCGTCACCATGACCCGCATGATGATCGCGCTGTGGTATCGCTGGAAGCGGCCCACCGTGCTGCCAATCTGATGGCATCGCATTTTCAAGCTCCTTCATGCCGGGACGGCGAAGCCGAACCCGGAACCGGTGTGCCAGGGCGATCGTGCATGAGGCACACCGGTTCCGGGTCTCCGCTTCGCTCCGCGCGGAATGAGGCGGCTTATTCAGAACAAGGCCTGGTGAGGCGCCCATGAAACTGCTCCGCCTCGCACCCGAGAAGACCAATCTCGGGTTCATGCGCCTCCGGCGCTTTTCTTATCCGTTCTCGGCCGCGCTCTCGATCATCTCGGTGGTCACCTTCATCGTGCTGGGCATGAACTTCGGCATCGATTTCGCCGGCGGCACCGTGATGGAGCTGCGGGCGAAATCCGGTCAGGCCGACCTCGCGCAATTGCGCCAGATCGGCGAGTCGCTGGGGATCGGCCACGTCGAGGTGCAGGGCTTCGGCAATGCGTCCGACGCGACGCTGCGCTTCGGCGTGCAGCCGGGCGGCGGCCCCGCCCAGGAAGCCACGGTCAGCAAGCTGCGCGACCAGACGCAGGCCGCCTACGAGATCCGCCGCGTCGAGGTGGTGGGGCCGCGCGTATCGGGCGAACTGGTGCAGTCGGGCACGCTCGGCGTCGTGGTCTCGATCTTCGCGGTGCTGCTGTACCTGTGGTTCCGCTTCGAATGGCAGTTCGCCGTGGGGGCCATCATCGCCACCATGCACGACCTGCTGCTGACGGTGGGGTTCTTCTCGGTCACCCACCTCGAGTTCAACACCACCTCGATTGCCGCCATCCTGACCATCGTGGGCTATTCGCTCAACGAGGCCGTGGTGGTGCTCGACCGCATCCGGGAGGTGATGCGCAAGTATAAGCGCATGTCGACCGCCGAGATGATCGACATGTCGGTCAATGCCGTGCTGCCCCGCACCATCATGACGGCCACCACCGTGTTTCTGGCGCTGCTGGCGCTGGTGTTGTTCGGCGGCGAGGTCATCAAGAGCTTCTCGCTCGCCATGATGTGGGGCGTCGTGGTGGGCACCTATTCGTCGATCTTCATCTGCTCGCCCATCCTGATCTACCTGGGCGTCCGGTCGGAGGCCGGCCCTGCGGCAACGCCGGAGCAGGCCCGCAAGGAACCGCGACCCGCCAAGGCGCGTACGGCCTGAGCGGTTCGTTGCGCCGCATGAGGCCCTGATCCATGGCAGATTCTTCCGGCTTCGTTCCCGGTCAGCACGGCATCGACGCCTATGGCAGCGGCGGCTTTAAATTCGCCGGCATGTCGCATCGCGGCTCGATCCTGGCGCTGCCGACCGGGGTGCATGCCTTCGCGGCCACCTGCTTCGCCGAGATCACGGCCGAAACGCTGGCGCCGCTGCTGGCGCTGCCGCGCGGCGCGGTCGATCTGCTGCTGGTCGGTACCGGGCCCGACCTCGTGCCCTTGGCCGAACCGCTGCGGGCACAATTGCGCGCGGCCGGCATCCGGTCCGATCCGATGGCGACCGGGGCCGCGGCTCGGACCTATAACGTGCTGCTCGGCGAAGGGCGCCGCGTCGCGGCCGCCCTCGTGGCCGTGGGCTGACGGGTGGCCGAAACGGACCCCGACGCCAACCACGGCCATTGCGAGGCGATCCTCAAGGCCGCCGACCGTCCGGCCTGGCTGGCGACGCTTTTCGCGCCGGCCGACAAGCGCCCGATCCTGCATGCGCTCGGCGCCTTCGCGGTCGAGATCGCGGCCGTGCGGGGCAAGGTGCGGGAGCCCCTGGCGGGCGAGCTTCGCCTGCAATGGTGGACCGATGCCATCGAGGGCGAGGCACGCGGCGACGTGCGCGGCCATCCGGTTGCGGCCGCGTTGATCGATGCCGTCCGTGCGGCCCATCTGCCCCGCGCCGCGCTGACCGGCATGGTCGAGGCGCGCCGCACGGACCTTTACGACGACCCTCTCGGCACGCTCGACGATTATGCGGCGCGGGCGGACGCGCTCGAAGGCGCCCAGATCGCCCTGGCCGCCCAGGCGCTCAGCGGCCGTCGTGACCCGGACGTCGAGGCGGCGGCCCGCCATGCCGGCCGCGTCGTCGCGGTGGGCGACACCCTGCGGGCCTTGTCGAGCCCCGCCACGCCGCTGCACATGACGGTGCCGCTCGAACTGCTGCGGGCCGAGGGGATCGGGGCGGCGGAAGTGCTGGTGCGTCGCCCGACGCCCCCCGTCCAGGCGGCGCTCGCGCGGCTGATCGCTTATGGTCAGGCGGAGCTCGCGTCCTTGCGGTCCCTGCGTGGCAGCCTCGATCCCGACGCCGCGCCCGCCTTCCTGGCCGCCAATCTGGCAACACCGAAGTTGAAGCGCGCCCTGCGGCGCGGGTCGGACCCCTTCGCTACCGACCTGGCGCCGCCGCTCTGGCGGCAACAATGGACCTTGTGGCGCGCTTCGCGGCGCAACGGCGTGGTTTAGCCGGTCGCGACCGGCAGCGCCGGCTTCGATCCGTATTCGGCCCAGGAGCCGTCGTAGAGCCGGGTGTCGGGGTTGCCGAGCCGGGCCAGGGCCAGCGTCAGGATCGCGGCCGTGACGCCGGACCCGCAGGACGTGATGGTCGGCGCCATCGGATTGATGCCCGCGTCCGCGAAAACGGCCCGCAGCGCCGCGATGGACTTCAGCCGGCCGTCGGCGATCACCGCCATGGCCGGCAGGTTCAGGCTTCCCGGCATATGGCCCGCCGCGAGGCCGGGTCGGGGTTCGGGTGTGTCGCCGGTGAAGCGCCCTGCCGGCCGGGCGTCGATCACCTGGACGCCATCACGGCCGAGCGCGTCCTCGACGGCTGCGAGGTCTGCGACGGCCGATCCCGGCGGCACGGCGTCGAACCGGGCGGGCGGGCGCTTCGACCGGCCGCTTTCGAGGGGCAGGTTCGCGGCCCGCCAGGCCGGCAGGCCGCCCTCGAGGATGCGCACGTCGCGGGCGCCGAACGCCTTCAGGGTCCACCATACCCGCGGGGCCGAAAACAAGCCGGCACCGTCGTAGACCACCAGCGTCGCGTCGGACGGGATGCCGAGCGCGCCCGCCTCCCGGCCGAACCATCCGGTCTCGGGCAGCATGTGGGGCAGGGGGCTCGTCTGGTCGGCCAGCGCCTCGATGTCCAGGAAGGTGGCGCCCGGCACATGGGCGTCCGCGAATTCTGCGGCGGCGTTGCGGTTCTGCGTCGGCAGGTACCAGGATCCGTCGATCGGCACGACGGCGGGATCGTCGAGATGGTCGGCCAGCCATTGCGGCGACACGAAGGGCGCCGTTTTGGCGGGATCTGGGATCGAGTCTGACATCGCGGGCTGCCTGGGCGGAGGGGCGTCGGCCAGCATGCCGCCCCGCCAGACCGGGCGTCAACGCCGCAGCCGCGGCACGGCCCATCGAAGCCCGCCACTGCTGCGGCAAGTTATGCACTCAGCGCGGGTCTGAACGGAAGCGCGTGCTTTCCAAGCCATCCGGGCTGGCCTACAAGGCGGCATCCCGAAGCGCGAGACCCAGGCCCATGACCGCCATCATCGACATCGTCGCCCGTGAGATCCTCGACAGTCGCGGCAACCCGACGATCGAGGTCGACGTGACGCTGGAGAGCGGTGCCTCGGGCCGCGCCGCCGTGCCGTCGGGCGCTTCGACCGGGGCCCACGAGGCGGTGGAGCTGCGCGACGGCGACAAGTCCCGTTACGGCGGCAAGGGCGTGCTGAAGGCCATCGCCGCCATGGAGCCGATCTTCGAGGCCCTCGAAGACGTCGATGCCGAAGACCAGATCGCGGTCGACGAGGCCCTGATCCAGCTCGACGGCACCCCGAACAAGAGCCGCATCGGCGCCAATGCCATCCTGGGCGTGTCGCTGGCGGTCGCCAAGGCGGCGGCCGAGGAATCGAACCTGCCGCTCTACCGCTACGTCGGCGGCACCCAGGCCCACATCCTGCCGGTGCCGATGATGAACATCCTCAACGGCGGTGCTCACGCCGACAACCCGATCGACTTCCAGGAATTCATGATCATGCCGGTCGGCGCGTCCAGCCTTTCGGAGGCGGTGCGCTGGGGCTCGGAGGTGTTCCACGTCCTAAAGGGCCTGCTGAAGAAATCCGGCCAGAACACCAATGTCGGCGACGAGGGCGGCTTCGCGCCGAACCTGCCGTCGGCCGAGGCGGCGCTCGACTTCTGCCTCGAGGCCGTCACCAAGGCGGGCTTCAAGCCGGGCTCCGACATCGTGCTGGCGCTCGACTGCGCCGTGACCGACTGGTTCAAGGACAGCACCTATCACTACGAGGGTGAGGGCACCAAGCGCTCGATCCAGCAGCAGGCCGAATATCTGGCCAAGCTCGCCAAGGATTATCCCATCGCCTCCATCGAGGACGGCATGGGCGAGGACGACTGGGAAGGCTGGAAGATCCTCACCGACCTCGTCGGCGACAAAGTGCAGATCGTCGGCGACGACCTGTTCGTCACCAACACCGAGCGGTTGTCGCGCGGCATCGGCATGGGCGTCGCCAACGCGCTGCTGGTCAAGGTCAACCAGATCGGCACCCTGACCGAGACCCTGCGGGCCGTCGATATGGCGCACCGCGCCGGCTACACAGCCGTGATGTCCCACCGCTCGGGCGAGACCGAGGATTCTACCATCGCGGATCTCGCGGTGGCGACCAATTGCGGGCAGATCAAGACGGGCTCGCTGGCCCGGTCGGATAGATTGGCGAAGTACAACCAGCTGATCCGCATCGAGCAGAGCCTCGGCGCCCAGGCCCGCTATGCCGGTCGCGCAGCCCTGAAGGCCCTCGCCAAGGCCGGCTGAGGCCACGCCGCGCCCCCGATCGACTCGGGTCGGGGCGCGGCATTCGGTTTCGGCCGACCGGACCGCCGGGCAGGCCGACGCGATCACGGGTCGGGGTCGCGGAAACACCGGAACCCCGCCGTGGCGCTCGACGCCACATGGTTCGGCCCGTTCCCCGCTGCGGCGTCACATCGTCTTCTGCACTGCAGCAAAGCGACGAGCGGCAAGCGGCGAAGCTGCGGAGCAAAGTCGCGCTCGCATTAACGGGCTCTTCACCACGCTTGACCATGATGGTCCCATGGTCGTCCGCACGCGAATCCGCGCCATCATGGTGCCCCTGACGCTTTATGTCGTGTCCGGCGCCGTGTCGGGCTATTTTCTTTGGACGGCCAAGAACGGCGAGCGCGGCACGGTGGCCAAGCTCGAATACAAGGCCAGCATCGCCCAGCTGCGCGACACCCTGGCCGACCTGCAGGGCCAGCGCGCCAAATGGGAACACCGCGTCAGCCTGATGCGGTCCGAGAGCGTCGATCGCGACCTCGCCGAAGAACAAGCACGCGACAAGATCGGCTATGTCGATTCGCGCGACGTGGAGATCTTCACGGGCGCCATCAAGCATTGAACGCATGCAGTTGTGCAATGCACAAACGCAGGTGCAATAAAACCTGAGAACAATCAAAGCTTTGAGCATAGCTGCCCCCGGCTTTCCTCCCCTCGCTTTTCCCCAAGCCCTCACTTAGGTTACGGCCACATTGTGTCCGGGGGCCTGTGTTTCGTCGTGGCTCCCTCCCTCATCGAGGAGCATCCATGGCCGCCAGCCCGAAGACCGCCCGAGCCGAGGCGAACGGGTCAGTGCCCGCGAGTGGGTCGACCCCCACGAGCGGGTCGGTTCCACCGAGGTCCAACGTCCCGCCGTTCACGCGGGACGAGGACATGCGGGCCTTCAACGACATGCTGCTGATCCGCCGCTTCGAGGAGCGCGCCGGCCAGATGTACGGCATGGGCCTGATCGGCGGCTTCTGTCACCTCTACATCGGCCAGGAGGCCGTCGTGGTGGGCATGCAGATGGCCCAGAAGGAAGGCGACAAGATCATCACCGGCTACCGGGACCACGGCCACATGCTGGCCTGCGGCATGGAGGCCAAGGGGGTGATGGCGGAGCTCACCGGCCGGCGCGGCGGCTATTCGCGCGGCAAGGGCGGCTCGATGCACATGTTCTCCAAGGAGAAGCATTTCTACGGCGGCCATGGCATCGTAGCCGGCCAGGTGGCGCTCGGCGGTGGGCTTGCCTTCGCCAATGCTTATCGGGGCGACGGCACCGTGGCGGTCAGCTATTTCGGCGACGGCGCCGCCAACCAGGGCCAGGTCTACGAGACCTTCAACATGGCGCAGCTGTGGAAGCTGCCGATCGTTTTCGTCATCGAGAACAACCGCTACGCCATGGGCACCTCGGTGACGCGTTCCTCGGCGCAGCCTGATTTTTCCCGCCGCGGCATCTCGTTCAATATCCCGGGCGAGCAGGTCGACGGCATGGACGTGCGGGCCGTGCGGGCTGCCGGCCTGAAGGCGTTGGAGCATTGCCGCAGCGGCCAGGGTCCGATGATCCTGGAGATGCAGACCTACCGCTATCGCGGCCACTCGATGTCGGACCCGGCGAAATACCGCTCCCGCGACGAGGTGCAGAAGATGCGTGACGAGCAGGACCCGATCGAGCAGGTGCGTGCTCGCCTGCTCGGGGAACACCAGGTGGCAGAGGACGAGCTCAAGGCCCTCGACGGCAAGGTTCGCGCCGTGGTGACGGAAGCCGCCGACTTCGCCCAGCACGATCTCGAGCCGGACCCGTCCGAGCTCTGGACCGACATCCTGCTCTGAGCGCGCGAATCCAGGACTGACCGATGCCCACCACCGTATTGATGCCCGCGCTTTCTCCCACCATGGAGCAGGGCAAGCTGTCCAAATGGATGAAGAAGGTCGGCGACCCGATCAAGGCCGGCGATATCCTGGCCGAAATCGAGACCGATAAGGCCACCATGGAGGTTGAAGCCATCGACGAGGGGACGCTGTCGCAGATCCTGATCGAGGAAGGCACCGACAACGTCGCGGTCAACACCCCGATCGGCGTCATCGCGGCCGACGGCGAGGACGCCACGGCGTCGACCGAGGCCAAGGCGCCCGCCACCAAAGCGCCGGAAGGCGCCAAGCCGGGTGCGCCAGAGACGGCCGAAAAGCCCCAGCCGGCCGGCGTGCCGAGCGACAACGCCGGCCCGCCCACGGCAGCCCATAGTCATGGCCTCGGCGGCGGCGCGCCCGCGGAAGCGACGCCGGAGGTGCCGGCCGGCACCGCCATGGTTCATGTGACGGTGCGCGAAGCGTTGCGGGACGCCATGGCGGAAGAGATGCGCCGCGATGGCGACATCTTCGTCATGGGCGAAGAGGTGGCCGAATACCAGGGCGCCTATAAGGTGACGCAGGGCCTGCTGGAAGAGTTCGGCGCCAAGCGGGTCATCGACACGCCCATCACCGAATATGGCTTCGCCGGCATCGGGGTCGGCGCCGCGATGGCGGGGCTGAAGCCCATCGTCGAGTTCATGACCTTCAACTTCGCCATGCAGGCGATCGACCACATCATCAATTCGGCGGCCAAGACGCTGTATATGTCGGGCGGCCAGATGGGCTGCCCCATCGTGTTCCGCGGCCCGAACGGCGCTGCGGCGCGGGTCGGCGCCCAGCATAGCCAGGACTATACGGCGTGGTATTCCTCCGTGCCGGGCCTCATCGTGGTGGCGCCCTATACGGCCGCCGACGCCAAGGGCCTGCTGAAGAGCGCCATCCGCAATCCGAACCCCGTGGTGTTCCTCGAGAACGAGATCCTCTACGGGCAGCAGTTCGACGTGCCGCAGATCGAGGATTTCACGGTTCCGATCGGCAAGGCCAAGGTGGCCCGCGTCGGCAAGGACGTGACGATCGTGTCCTGGTCGATCGGCATGACCTATGCCCTGAAGGCTGCCGACGAGCTCGCCAAGGAGGGCATCGAGGCGGAGGTCATCGATCTGCGCACCATTCGCCCGATGGACAGCGAGACGATCCTGGCCTCGGTCAAGAAGACGGGCCGTTGCGTCACGGTCGAGGAAGGCTGGGGGCAATCGGGCGTTGGCGCCGAGATCGCGGCGCGCGTCATGGAAGGCGCTTTCGATTACCTCGATGCCCCCGTGACCCGCGTCAGCGGCAAGGATGTGCCGATGCCCTACGCGGCCAACCTCGAGAAGCTCGCGCTGCCCAACACCGGCGAGGTCGTGGCCGCCGTGAAGGCCGTGCTTTACCGCTGATCTTGAGCGCCGCCAGCCAGGGCGGCGCGCTTCACATTCGAGGCCACCATGCCGACCAACATTCTGATGCCGGCCCTGTCTCCCACCATGGAGAAGGGCAACCTCGCGCGCTGGCTCAAGAAGGAGGGTGACGCGATCAAGTCGGGCGACATCCTGGCCGAGATCGAGACCGACAAGGCCACCATGGAGGTGGAGGCCGTCGACGAGGGTACGCTCGCGCGGATCGTCGTGCCGGACGGCACGACCGATGTGGCGGTCAACGACGTCATCGGCATCATCGCGGCCGAGGGCGAGGATGCCAATACCGCGACCGCATCCCCCAAGGCAGACGCCAAGCCGGTCGAGAAACCCGCGGCACCCGGCGAAGCCCCGGCCAAGCAGGACCTGGAGGTGCCGGTCGGCCATCAATACGAGCGTGCCCCCGCGATGGAACACGTGGGCGCCGGCAGTGCCGTTTCGGCCGCCAACGGCCACGAGGCCGAAGGCACCCGCACCTTCTCGTCGCCGCTCGCCCGGCGCATCGCCAAGGAAAACAGCCTCGACATCGCGACGATCGCCGGTACCGGCCCGCACGGCCGCGTCGTCGAGCGCGACGTGAAGGCGGCGCTGGCCGGTGGCGGCGCCGCCTTCACGT
>NZ_JARPVX010000081.1:0-18188 GCF_033947565.1 Lichenihabitans sp. Uapishka_5 | reverse complement strand
TGCTGCTCGGCCATTCCAAGCTTAACACGACCGCGCTCTACGCCCGCGTGGCCACCCGCACCATCCGGGCGGTCACCAGCCCGCTCGAACGCCTCAAGCTGCTGATGGAGGGCACCGACACCGGGGCCTGATCCGGTGTCGCGTCCCGCGCTGGAGATCGCGGACGTCTTCCGCCGGCACGGTGCGGCCTGGCGCGCCGCCCAGGCCGGCCACGTCAGCCTCGGCCAGCTCAAGGTGATGTCGGCCATCGAGACCTGTCGCACCCCGGCGCTCGGCGGCCACGTCGAGGCCTGCGAGGGCTGCCGCCACACCAGCGTCGCCTACAACTCCTGCCGCAACCGGCACTGCCCCAAGTGCCAGGGCGCGACCGCGCGCGACTGGCTGGCGGCGCGGGCGGCCGACCTGCTGCCTGTCGGCTACTTCCACGTGGTGTTCACGGTGCCGGCCGAGATCGCCGACATCGCCTTCACCAACAAGGCCGCGGTCTACGACCTGCTGTTCCGGGCGGCGTCGGAAACTATGCTGACGATCGCCGCCGACCCGCGCCACCTCGGCGCCCGCATCGGCATCACGGCCGTGCTTCACACCTGGGGCTCGGCCCTGACCCACCACCCGCACGTCCACATGATCGTGCCGGGCGGCGGCATCTCGCTCGACGGCACGCGCTGGGTGTCGTCGCGGCCTGCCTTCCTGTTGCCCGTCCACGTGCTCGGCAAGCTGTTCCGCCGACTGTTCCTCACCGGCCTGCTCGCGCTCCATGCCGCGGGTCGGCTCCGCTTCTTCGGCGACAGGGCCGGGCTGAACGATCCGCATGCGTTCGAACGCGCACTAGCGCCATCAAGGACGAAGAAGTGGATCGTGTATGCCAAGCCGCCCTTCGGTGGCCCCGAGGCCGTGCTGGCTTACCTGTCCCGCTACACGCACCGCGTCGCCATCTCCAACCGGCGCCTGATCTCGCTCGACGAGGCCGGCGTCACCTTCCGATACAAGGATTACCGCCGCGACGGCGACGCCCGCCACCGCTCCATGGCGCTGTCCATCGACGAGTTCATCCGACGCTTCCTCGTGCACGTCCTGCCCAAGGGCTTCCACCGCATCCGTCACTACGGCCTGCTCGCCACGGGCAATCGCAAGGCCAATATCGCCCGCGCCCGGGAGCTGCTCGCCGCCCCTGCGTCCTCTGTGACGAAGGAGCCTCCCTCACCCAAGCATCGACACGCGGCGTGCCCCTGTTGCGGCGGTCGTATGCTCGTGATCGAGAGCTTCGGAGGCGTGGCCCGCGCCCGGGCTCCACCCCCGCATCGATGGAGATCCGGGTGAGGACGTCGTGACCCGGCACGGCCAGAGCAAGCACAGGGCCGAAGCGACGTCGCTTCGGCCATCGGACAGGCTCGCACCCAGGCAGGCTGGCGTCGACTGCAGCGAGCCCAGGATGGCGTCATCGCCCCGACAACGTCGACGGCGAGCCTCGATCAGACCTCCAGAGAGACCGCCGACCGGTTTGCCGCACCAGAACAGTGTCAGCCTGGGCTGGCCGCGGCGCCTTCGCGATCTCGCCGCCTCCTCAAAATCCCCATAGTGCAGGGCGACCCCCGCGCGTTCGTCCATGGGCGGCTTACCGACGCCGGCCATAAGCCAAGACGCGCGGCCGGAGCCGACCGGCGTCCGTAACCCTTCACCATCTCGGCCATTCCGGTCCGATGACACCTTCGGCGCAAGTCAGCCATTAAGATGCCCAGCGAAGATCGCTCAGCATCACAGCACTCGAAAGCGCTCCCAAACGTCGGCGAGCTTGCCGCCGGTCAGCAGTAGGTCGCGAGCCTTGTTCTCCGTCGCCGCCTTGGCGATGGCCAGTTCCACGGCGCGCGGGGCATGTCGGCGCGGCACGACCACGATGCCGTCCTCGTCAGCGATGATGAGGTCGCCAGCCGCGACGGGGACGCCGCCCAGCCGCACGGTCCCGTCGACCTCCACGATGGACCCGCCCAAGGCTGTCGGTGGGGCGGTGCCCCCGGCCGTAGACTGGATAGCCGAGCTCCACGATCTTGCGGCGGTCGCGGATCATACCGTCGACCACGACGCCACGGGCGCCGCGCCCCTTTGCGGCGGTCGAGAACAGTTCGCTCCACGCGGCCACCGGTCGGCCGGAACAGTCGACTACCGCGACATCGCCGGGGGCGGAGGCCGTCGATGAAGTCGATCTCGCCGCCGTAGTGGCGTTCCGGCGGGGCCTCAACCGGCACGCTGAGCGCGTGCGCGCCTAGCCGATGAGCGTGCCGCCGCCCCCGAGCGGCAGCATACCCGGTGACACTGTCTGCTCGCGCAGACCAATGGCGTCGCAGATATCCGAGAACACGGCGCTGTAGGTAACAGCCGCCAGAGCGTCAAGGGCAAGGTGCGGCGCGAAGGAAGGCTGAGGGCGGTCGTTATCGTGATCCACCTTGGATCCTGTTCATAGCCGTCATTAGAAGCCTTGTTGTCGGCTTATCCCTCGGCCCAGTCATCACCGCCATTAGCCGAGACTGACGACGTTCTCCAGTTTTTCCTGCCGGCCTGAGCGGGGGCGCGGGTCAATCGCACGGTTCTCGGCCGCGGCGGCGATCTCCTCCAGCGTCGCGCCTTCTGCCGCGTGGCCGCCCCGGTCCCATCCCGCGTAGCGGTCACGGAGATTGGTCGCGAGCTGGCCGCCCTCATAGAGCTTGGCAGCCTGCAAAAACGCCTTGGCGCAAACATCGATGCCGCCCACATGGGCATGCAGCAGGTCGTCGGGCTCGATCGACTGGCGGCGGAGCTTGGCGTCGAAGTTCAGCCCGCCCGTGGTCAGGCCGCCGGCCTTGATGACTTCATAAAGCGCCAGGGTGAGCTGCGGCACATCGTTAGGGAACTGGTCCGTGTCCCAGCCGAGCAGCGGGTCGCCCCGGTTGATGTCGAGCGAGCCCAGGATGCCGAAGGCGTTGGCCACCGCGATCTCGTGCTCAAAGGTGTGGCCGGCCAGAATGGCGTGGTTTTCCTCGAGGTTGAGCTTGACGTCGTTTTCGAGCCCGTAGTGCTTGAGGAAGCCGTAAACCGTCGCGGCGTCGAAATCATATTGGTGCTTGGTGGGCTCCTTGGGCTTTGGCTCGATCAGGATCGGGCCTGAAAAGCCGATCTTGTGCTTGTAATCGACCACCAGGCTCAAGAAGCGACCCATCTGATCGAGCTCGCGCTTGAGGTCGGTGTTGAGCAGCGTCTCGTAGCCCTCACGGCCACCCCACATGACGTAGTTGGCGCCGCCGAGCGCGTGGGTGACGTCGAGCGCGGTCTTCACGGTGGCGGCCGACCAGGCGAACACCTCCGGATCGGGGTTGGTGGCGGCCCCCGCCATGAAGCGCGGGTGGCTGAACAGGTTGGCGGTGCCCCACAGCAGCTTGACGCCCGAGGCCTGCTGCTTCTCGGCCAGGTAGTCGCCGATGACCCTCGTGTTCTTCAGCGTTTCGGCGAGGCTGTCGCCTTCCGGCGCGATGTCGCGATCGTGAAAGGAATAGAACGGTACGTCGAGGGCGCGGAACAGGTCGAAGGCCGCATCCGCCTTGGCGCGGGCCGCCGCCATGGGGTCCGTGCCGCCCATCCATGGGCGGATGATGGTCGGCGCTCCGAACGGGTCGGCCCCGTTCATCACGAAGCTGTGCCAATAACAGACCGTCAGCCGCAGATGCTCCTTCAGCCGCTTGCCGAGCACGATCAGCTCGGGATCGTAGAACCGGTAGGCGAGCGGGTTCAAGGTCGCCTCGCCTTCGAAACGGACGGTGGGCAGGTCGGAGAACGGCGTCGTCATGGCAGGTTGTCCTTGAGAAAGATCTCGATGCGGATGGGGTCGGGTTTGAAGGCGGCCTGCCCGTCGGCCAGGGCCTTCAAGGTTTGCACGGCGCGGCGGACCTCCGTGCCTGCGTCCTGGTTGATGGCCGCGTCGAAGGTGCCCCCGAGCAACGCCTCGCGCATGAAGGGCGTCAGCTCGTGGCCGACCGCCACGACGTTTCGCGCCCGCCCTGCCGCTTCGAGCGCCGCCACGATCCCGCGGTTGCCGGCTCCCATGCTGTAAACCCCGACAAGGTCGGGCACATCGCGTAGCGCGGCCGCGACCAGCGGCTTCGTGACGGCGCGGTCGTCGAGCCCTTCCGCAACCGGAAGCAGGGTGAGGTGGGGAAAGTCGCGCGCCATCGCCTGGGCGAAGCCGAGCCGGCGCTCCGCGTGGTCGCGCAAGGTCATGCGCCCCGCGACCGTCAGCACGTGGCCCTGACGCGGCCCGACGAACCGCCCGAGCAGAGACGCGGCGACGCGACCCGCCGCGGCGTTGTCGGGACCGACGAAGCAGGCGCGAAGGGAGGCTGGCGCATCGGAAACGATCGTCACCACGGCAACGCCCCGCGCGATCAGGCGGGCCACCGCGTCATGCACCTCCGGGGCATCCACCGCCACCAGGGCGACACCCATCAGGCCTGCTTCGGCGCAGGCATCGAGGCGACGCGTCAGGGCGAGCGGATCGAAGGCGGCGTAATCCAGCAAGGTGACGGCAATGCGCTGGTCGAGGCCGCGCAGCGCCGCGGCTTCGATCTCGCGACGCACGGCCTGCATGAAGCTATTCTCGGTCAGCGCCGGCACAAGAAAGCCGAAGCGGTAGCGACGGCGGCGCGCGAGGCTGGCAGCCGCCGCGTCCCGCTTGAAGCCAAGCCGCTGCACTGCCTCCTGCACCGCCTTGCTGGTCGCGGCCCGTACGCCTGGGCGTCCGTTGAGGACGCGATCCACGGTGGCGAGGCTCACCCCGGCCTCCGCGGCCACATCGCCTGCCGTTGCGGGACGCTCATGTTCAACGCTTTTCATTACAACAGAGGTACGGTCATCATCGACATCGACGCAAGCGTTTTCAGAACTACACGACGGGTATGAGATCGACTGATCAAACAGCACTAATTCGTTGATCGGGCCTATTGCGGTACGTACCTCATCACGCTAGCCTCAGCCGTACGACGTGGCCGTGTCAACGCGAGCTGCGCGATGCTGGGAGTGCAACGCATGATTACGAGACGAGGCTTCGGCGCCATGGCGCTCGCCGGCACGATGGCGACGGCGATAGGCGCCAACACGGCCCGCGCAGCGGACAAGGGTTTGATCGGCATCTCGATGCCGGAGAAGACGACGCAGCGGTGGATCGACGACGGCAACAATATGGTGAAGCTGCTCGCGTCGAAGGGCTACGGGACGGCCCTGCAATATGCGGATGACGACATCCCGAACCAGGTCGCCCAGATCGAGAACATGATCAGCAGCGGCGCCAAGGTATTGATCATCGCGGCGCTCGACGGCACGACGTTGAGCGACGTTCTCGCCAAGGCGCACGAGCGCGGCGTCAAGGTGATTTCCTACGACCGCTTGATCCGCAACTCGCCCAACGTCGACTATTACGCCACCTTCGACAATTTCAAGGTCGGCGTCCTGCAGGGTACCAGCATCGCGGATTCGCTCGGCCTGAAGGACGGCAAGGGGCCGTTCAACATCGAGCTGTTCGGGGGCTCACCCGACGACAACAACGCTTATTTCTTCTACAACGGCGCTTTGTCGGTACTGCAGCCGTACCTCGATTCCAAGAAGCTCGTGGTCGGAAGCGGCCAAGTCGGCATGAAGGTGGTGGCGACGCCGAAGTGGGATGCGGCCACCGCGCAATCCCGCATGGATAACCTGCTCAGCGCCTATTACACCGGCAAGAAGGTCGATGCGGTGCTGGCACCGAACGACAACATCGCCATTGGCGTCATCTCGTCGCTGAAGGGTGTCGGCTATGGCACAGGTAGCATGAAGCTGCCGGTGGTGACGGGCCAGGACTGCCAGGTGCAGGCCGTCAAGGCGATCGAGGCAGGCGAACAAACGTCCTCGATCTTCAAGGACACCCGCCAGCTCGCCAAGGTGGTGGCCACGATGGTGGATGCGTTGCTGACGGGTTCGACCCCGGAGGTCAATGACACCAAGACCTACGACAACGGCGTCAAAGTGGTCCCCACCTACCTGCTGAATCCGGTCCTGGTCACCAAGGCGAACTGGAGGCAGGACCTCGTCGACAGCGGCTATTACACGTCGAAGCAGCTCGGCTTGTAGGACACCGCCCCGTGTCTCCCGCCTGGCCGACCGCTTGGTCGCTCGGGCGGGATCAAGCCCAATCCGGGTGCCGCGGCAATCGCGGAATGTCACGCGTTTACGCCGGTTTGACCAAAGCTTCGCCCGCGGTGCCATCACCCGATGTCGGCTGCACTTCAAAGCGCTGCGTCGAAGTCGATGAAACGCTCGGCATCGATGAGCCCGTGTTCGCTGAGCCGGATCAGCGCCTCTTGCACCAGACCGCGACTGGTACGCGAGACGCAGTGCCAGCTCGTTCTCGGACAGTTTCGCACCCGGCAGGAGCCCTGACGCTTGCGGTGACGTTCCGTCACCTTATGCGGGTGCAATGGCCAAAAGGGCTTCGTTCAGGATTCCGATGGCGGCGTCGAACTCCGTATCCGCGATCGTGAGGGGTGGGCAAAGCGTGACGACGGTGCCGGCTCCGACCTTGAAGCTGAGGCCGCGGGCGAGGCAGGCGTAGAGTAGCCGATCGGCCATCGCCTCGGCCTCGGCGCGGGTCCGCCCAGCTATCTCGAGGCCGAAGAAGGCCCCGACGGACCGGACCGCGCCGATTGTGGGGTGCCGCTGCCGCAAGGCCTCGAGGGCTTCGAGGCCTCGTGCCCCGAGGTTCCTGGAGCGCGCCACGAGGTCGTCGTCCCGGATCACGTCCAACACCGCCATTCCGGCCGCGCAGCCGACGGGGCTTTTCTCGTGCGTGTAATGGCCTAGCGCCGCCTCGGGCGCGCAGTCGAGACGCGGGTCGGCGAGGATAGCCGCCATGGGCATGATGCCGCCGCCGAGCCCCTTGCCGATCACCAGGATATCGGGCGTGGCGCCCACGCCTTCGCAGGCCCAGAGCGTGCCGGTCCGGGCGAGGCCGCTCGGAATCTCGTCGAAGATCAACAGCGCGCCATGGCGGGTGCAGCTGTCTCGAACCCGCGGCCAGAAGTCCGGCGGTGCCGGCTCGACCGTGGTCCAGCGCACCGGCTCGGCGATCAGCGCCGCGACGTCGCCCTGCACCTCGAGCAGGTAATTGACGTAATCGGCATAACGCTCATAGGGCCGGTCGGGGCCGAAGAACCGTTCGGCGAGGTGCAGGGGCGGCAGATGCTCGGCGCCCGGCAGCATCGGGCCGAGGCCGCGACGGAACAGGGCCTCGCCGCCGACCGCGATCGTGTCGAGGTTGGCGCCGTGAAAGCTGTCCCACATCGACAAGGTCTTGTGTCGCCCCGTGGCATAGCGGGCCAGCTTCAGCGCCATGCCGACCGCGGCGGCGCCGCTCGGCGCGAACAACACCTTTGTCAGGTTGCCCGGCGCAACCTCACCCAAACGGCGGGCGAGATCGATCGCCGGACGGTTGGTATAACGGCGCGGGCTGAACGGCAGCCGGTCGATCTGGGCCTTGATGGCCGCGACGACGCGGGGGTGGCCGTGTCCGAGCTGGTGGACGCTGTTGCCATGAAAATCGAGGATGCGCCGGCCTTCGACATCGACGAGCCAGGCCCCTTCGGCGTGCTCGATCACGTCGAGGCAGGGCGTCGACAGCGACTGCCGGATAAAGGCCCGCTCGTCGGCATCGAGCAGCGCCCGCGTATCGTCTGAAAGCGTCGCCCGCCAGGCGGCCCGCAGCGGCGACGCGTTGGTGTCGCCCTCGCTGGCCCCGATCGTGTCGCTCACGGCCGCTCTCCGCGTGCGAGCCGCCCTTCGATGGCGGTGACGACGGGGAAGAGGTCGGCGACGCCGTCGATCACGTAATGGGCGCCGGCGGCCGTCAGCCTGGCGATGGCGGCGGCGCGGCGGCGAGCGAAGTCGTCGGGCGGCAGGGCGGCGGTGTCGGATGCCGACAAACCGAACACGTTTCCCGTCACCGCGACGCCGACCGTCCAGCAGCCGGCGTTCAATCCTTCGGCGATGCCGACTTCCGTGTCGTCGACCTTGACGGCGTTCCAGGCCGGCCAGACCCCGAGGTCGAGCAGCGTGCGATAGATCATCAGCGGCGTCGGGCGCCCGGCCGCGGTGTCGCCCGTGCAGACCAGGCTGTCGGGCGCAAAACCCTGCTGGGCCGCCTGCGGCAGGATCTCGGCCATGATCTCCCGCGTGTAGCCGGTGGTCGAGCCGATCCTCACACCCTCGACCCGGAGCGCGGCGACGGTTGCGGCCGCCCCGGGAATGATCTGGGACAATTGGGCCGCGACCGCGATGTTCTTCGGCACGAAGACCGCGTAGACGGTATCGATGTCGGACTCACCCGGCGGATGGCCATGTCGCTCCGCCCAGGCCTGAGCGACGCGGGGTAGCGCCATCAGGGCCGCGATGTGGGGGCGCTTGGCCATGCCCATCGGGCCGCGCGCTTCGTCGATGCTGAGCTCCACGCCGAAGCCCGCGAAGGTCTCGACGAAGGCGCCCATCGGGGCGAGCGAGCCGTGGTCCACCACGGTGCCGGCCCAGTCGAATATTACGGCCTTGACGTGCTTCATCGGGGTCGGTCTCCGCCAAACAGATCGGCCACCACCTCTTCGGCAATGGCAAAGGAAGTGCTGGCGCCGGTGCCGCTGGTGATCACCACGACCCGGATCGCGTCGGACGGCCGGTCGACCAGCATCAGGCGGTTGGGCGCCGACGCATAGGTGCCGATCCAGCGCTCGACGACGGTGGGGGGCGGCCCGGCGAAGACCTGCCCGTATTCGTCGAGGATCAGGTCGTCGACTGCACGCGACGCAAAGGGGTCGGGCGTCGCCGCGTAATGGTGCGAGTCCCCGACCACGAGGCTGCCGTCGGCCGAGCGCACCGCGATCAGGTGGACGCCGTTATCGAGGTGCGGGCCCTGTTCGGCTTCGAGCTCGCGCCTGAGCGCCGCCGCGGCGGGCCGCTCGGCATAGCCGAGGTAGCGCACGAGGCCGAGGTCAGACATCACCGCGGGCAGGCGCGCATCGTGGCGCTCAGGCCGCAGCCGCAGCATGTGGAGCTTGCAGCGCGTCAGCCCGTAGGTCGCGAGCCGGTCGGCGTGCAGGGTGTGAAAATCGTCGCCGGGGCAGACCACGACCGCGTTCGCCCACATAGGTCCACGGCTGGTGTCGAGGCGCGGCGGCCCGGCCGCATGGACCACGGTTTCGCGCAAAAACGTCACCCCATGCCGCTCGGCCAGAAAGGCAGCGAGGCGCGGGATGGCATCACGCGATTCGACCCGCAATTCGTGCGGCGAATGGAGCGCGCCCGCGAAGGCCTCCGTCCGGAGCCCGTCGTAGCGCGCCGACACCTCGGCTGGCTCGAGCATCCGGCAGTCGCGGCCCATGGTGGTGCCGCAGAACTCTTCCAGCACCGCCCGGGCGGTCGGGCGGCGCGCCACGGTGAGCAACCCCTGCTGCAGCACCGCGATGCCCGCCTGGGGTGCGATCTCGGCCCAGATGTCACGGCTGCGCATGGCGCGACGCCAACATTCGCCTTCCTGCTGGCCCGTGACCGTGATGAAGCCGAAGTTGCGCACGGACGCGCCGTTGTTTTGCGCGTCCCGGTCGATCACCACGACCCGCTTACCATGTCGGGCTGCCGCCAGCGCATGGGCGAGGCCGCAGATGCCGGCCCCCACGACGGCGAGGTCGTAGCCGACGCAGTTCATCGCGCATGCTCCGTCATCGTCCCGCCACGGCAGACGAAACGCGTCAGGGCACGGTCCTCATGTCCGAGACGCCAGGTCATCATGCGGTGGAGTCCTTCGAGCAGCAGCGCGCGGGCGCCCGGGTCGGCGGCGCAGTTTCGGGTCTCGTCCGGGTCGTCGTGCAGGTCGAACAGGACGGGCGGCTGGCCGGCGAAATGCACGTATTTCAGCCGATCGGTGCGCAGGACCTGGAGGTTGCATCGCTCCGACGGCAGGCCGAACAGGGTTTCGAAGTGTCGCCCGCGCGGGTCGCGGAAATCGAAGGCCCAATGGGCTTCGTCACGCCAGCCGGGCGGGGTTTCGCCTCGGCAGAACGGCAGCAGGCTTTCCCCGTCGGCATTGTCGAGCCGATCGAGCCCCGCGAGAGCCAGCACCGTCGGCATCACATCGATGCTTTCGGTGAACTGCGCAACGGTGCGGTTCCGTCCGAGGTCGGCTTCGGGGCGCGGGTCGCGCAGGATTAGCGGCACGTGGGCCGACTGGTCGAAGTAGCCGGTCTTGCCCAGCAGCCCATGATCGAACAGCTGCTCGCCGTGATCGCCCGTGAAGACCAGCACGGTCGAGTCCCACCGGCCTGCCGCCTTCAGGGCTGCGACGATCCGGCCGATATTGTGGTCGACCTCGGCCGCGAGGCCGGCATAGGTGGCCCGCACGGTGCGGATCGTCCGTGCGTCGGCGTGCGCCGCCAGCCCCGCGAGACCGGGCGCGAAGCCGGCCATGTTGGTTCGCGCCAGCAAGGCCGCCAGAAGCGGGTGCTGGCCTGCCTCGACCGCGCCGCCCCCGATCGGCATCGTGACGGCGTCGGGATCGATCAGCCCGGCCCAGGGTGCCGCCGCTGCGAAGGGCGGGTGAGGCGCGATAAAGGACAGGTGCGCGCAAAAAGGCTCTGCCCCCGCGACTGACAACCAGGACAAGAAGCGATCGGTCAGGAAGGCCGTCTCCGACTCTTCGGCCGCGAATGCTGTCGGCTCGCCGAACGGTCGACGGGCATAGATCCCGTCTCGCCCGGCATCCGGATCCGCAATGGCGTGACCGCGCGCCGCAAGGTGGGCCAGCCATGGCGTGGCGCGCTCGGTCAGCAAGGTGTCGACCGCGAGGCCGGGACACACGTTCTCGTAGTCCCCGAGGTCGGGATCGCCCGGGGCGCGGCCGCGTGGGTCGAGCGCCGTGTCGGTGTAGCCGAACAGCGTCGGACGGTAGCCGGCGCGCCGCAATGCTGTGAAAAGCGTCGGGTGGCGGGCGTCGAGTGGCGTGCCGTTCGAGATGACCCGGTGGTTGTGGGCATAAAGGCCGGTCACAAGCCCGGCACGGGCAGGCGCGCAGGGGTAGGCCTGCCCATAATGGCGGGCGAAGCGCGTGCCTTCGCGCGCCAGGGCGTCGAGGTTCGGCGTCACCGCGAAAGGGTGGCCGGCGCAGCCGAGGTGGTCGCCCCGCCACTGGTCCGCGGTGATGAGCAGGATGCTTGGGCGTGTCATGGCGTATCCCAGCGGCCGTCCTCTGCACCCTCATTCCGGGGCGGCGCAGCCGAACCCGGAACCGGGGAGCCCCCTGCCTGCGACGGGACGCCCCGGTTCGGGGTCTCCGCTTCGCTGCGTCCGGAATGAGGGTGACGCGTGTTGTGGGCAGTGACCAGCGGCACGCTGCCGATCCCCAGCGCCAAGTCAGGACCCATCATGGCGTGGCCCGGGTCGCGGCCGGAAACACATGAACGTCGCGCGGGTCGATGCCGACATGAACGGTGTCACCGGTCGCCAGGCCCTCTACGTCGCGGCTCGGCCAGTCGGCCTTGAGATCGAGCGCGCCCTCCTCGTCCTCGACCTTCAGATAGAAGCGCGTCGTGCGCCCCTCGAAGATGCGGGCCTCGACCCGGGCTCGGCGGCCGGCGCCCGCGTCCATGCGGTGTACGTCTTCGGGCCGTAGGAACACGAGCGCGCGGGCGGTGTCGACCGCAGGCGCCGGCACGCTGGTGCCGCACAAGCGCACGCGGCCGTCCAGCACCGGCAGGTCGAGGGCGTTGCGCTGGCCGATGAAGCCGGCACTGAAGCCGCTCGTCGGCTTGTCGTAGAGCACATTCGGGGCCGCCACCTGCTCGATGCGTCCCGCCCGCATCACCACGACGCGATCCGCCACCGCGAGCGCCTCGGACTGGTCATGGGTCACGAGCAGCGCCGTGGTGCGGATCGCCTGCTGGATGCGGCGGATCTCGTCGCGTAGGTGCAGCCGCACCACGGCATCGAGCGCCGACAGCGGTTCGTCGAGCAGCAGCACGGCGGGGTCGGGCGCCAGCGCGCGGGCCAGCGCGGTGCGCTGCTGCTGGCCGCCCGAAAGCTGGTTCGGGTGATGATCCGCATGGGCCGCAAGGCCGATCAAAGCCAGGAGCTCGTCGACGCGGCGCCCGATCGCACGCGCATCCTGCCCGCGCACCTTGAGCGGAAAGGCGATGTTCTGCCGAACCGTCATGTTGGGGAACAGAGAATACCCCTGAAATACCATGCCGATGGGCCGCCGGCGCGTCGGCAGGTGGGTGACGTCGCGGTCGTCGAACAGGATCCGCCCGTCGTTCGGCGGGGTAAGGCCCGCGATGGCACGCAGCAGGGTGGTCTTGCCGCATCCCGACGAGCCCAGCAGCGCGATCATCTCGCCCGACTTCACGTCGAGGCTGACGCCGTCGAGCGCGAGCTTGTCGCCGAACCGCTTCGACACGTTCTGGATCGCGATGGTGCTCACGGGTGGGGATCCTGGCGGGTCATGCTTTCGCGCGCCGTTTGTCGACGACGCTGCGGTTGAGGAAAACCACACCGGCCGACAACAGGAGCGTGATCGCGAAGCTCACGGCGGTCATCACGGCCAGGACGTTGAAATCCGCGTCCGTGCTCTTGAGGAGGTTCAGGGTGTAGAGCGGAACCGTCTCGAAGCGATCCCCAGCGAGGATCTGCACCAGCGCGATCTCGTTGAAGCTGACTCCAAATGCCAGGATGGCGCCGCTCGCGAGGCCTGGGCCGACATTGGGGACGATCACCCGGAAGATCGTGGCGCCAAGGCCCGCCCCACAGGTGCGGGCCGCCTCGGTCAGGCCCACGACGCCTGCGGCCGCCATGGAAGCGTCGATCGACCAATAGACGAACGAAAACGCCACCGCCATATGGGCCGGCAGCAGGAGCCAGGGCGTGCCCTGGAGGGCCGGCACGATCTGGCCGCTGACCTGCAGCAGCCCGAAGGCGATCACGGCGATCGGCACCGCGAACGGGATGGCGGCGAGGAGCTCGAGGATCGGCCGGATGCGCGGGTTGCGGACGCGCTGCCAATAGCAGGCCGGCGCCACCAGCAGGATGTCGAGCACCGCCGTGGCGACTGCCAGCCCCAGGCTACGGCCCAGAACGGTGCGGAACCGCGCGTCGGCAAACCCATCCGCCCAATGGGCGAGCGTGTAGCCGTCCGGCAGGATGTTGGCGGTCCAGCGCGTGGCGACGCTGTAAAGCAGCACCGCCAGCATCGGGACAAGGATGTACAGCACGGCCGCCGCGAGCAGCAGGGCAGCGAACAGCCCGCCGCGGGGCATCGCGGCGCGCCAGCGCCCGAGCCGGCGCGAGGGGGCAAGCGGGGCCTCGACGGCCGCAAAGGCCTGGCTCGTCAGGTCAGCCATCGGTTACCGCTTCGCGTGATGCCCCGGTAGGCCAGCAGGCTGAGAATGGCCAGCGCCATCAGCGACACCGCGAAGACCGGCATGCGGCGTTCGCCGAAGAGCGAGCCGAACAGAGAGCGATACATCTCCACCGTCACAAGCCGGAAAGCGGCCGGGCGGTCGCCTTCGAGCGCCACCGGCACGCCATACATGCCGGCCGACCAGGTGAAGATCAGCAGCCAGTCTGCCAGCAGGAACGGGCGGAGGATCGGCCAGCCGATGTGCCGCCAGAACTGCAGGCGGGTCGCGGCCGCCGTCTGCGCGGCTTCCCACCATTCGTCGCGCAGCAGGCTCATCGCCGGCAGGGACAACAGCACGAACAGCGGCACGTTCGAATATTCATAGGCCATGACGAGGCCCCAGAAGGAAGCCTGCGGCGGCGGACTCGCCTCGAGCCCGACGCGCCGCATGAGAAGCGTCACCATGCCGAAGGCGCCGAGCGTCGCCACATAGGCGAAGCCGAGGCCGATGCCTGAAAAGTTTGTCGCGACGTTGAGGATGCCGATGTGCATTGCGCGATTGAGGCGCGTGAGCCGCGACACGACCCAGGACAAGGGCGCGCCGACCACGAGCGCGATCGTGGCGACGGTGGCGGCGAGCCCGAGGGTGTTCAGCACCGCGCGTTGTGCCGACAGCGCGCGGTAGGTCTTGGTCCAGTTGTCGAGCGTGAACGTGCCGTCGTCGGTCGTGACGCTGGCCACGATCATGGCCAGCATGGGCGTGACCAGCATCACGCCCGCCACCGCGATCAGCGGCAGCGCCAGCGACCAGTCGGCCAGCAAGCCGACCAGCCGTGCTCTAAGGGAGGAGCGTGGCACAAGCCCCTCCGGCAGCTCAGCCGGATACCTCGTCGCGATAAGTTGCGACCACCTTCTGCAGGTCGACCTTAGACCAGTCGGGGATTGAATGGACCTTGGCATAGGCGGCGTCGGGCAGCCAGTTGGCCTTGGCGTCGTCGGGCAGCTTGAGGTCGCCCAGCACCCAGCGGATCGGCCGGGCGCCGAATTTGGCAAAGGCGGCCTGGCCTTCGTCGCTGAGCACGAAGTCGAGCATCAGCTTGGCGACGTTCATCTTGGCGGTGTTGAAGGTGTTCAGCATCAGCGCCGAGGGGGCGTAGATGGATCCGTCAGCCGGGATCACCACGGCGGCGTTGACGCCCTTGGCCTTCAAGGCTTTGACGGCCGCGATGCAGTTGAAATCGTATTTGATCTGGATCGGCACCTCGCCCTTTTCGAGCGTCTGGGTGTTGGCCGGGGCCGAAGCGTATTGGCCCACCATGGTCTTGGCGAAGTCGATCGCGGGCTTGAGGTCGTTCTCGCTGCCACCGAATGCATAGGCCCAGGCGATAAAGGTCGACACCGTGGTGCCGGCGCCGCCCGCCGCGTCGATGGTCTCGATCTTGCCCTTGTATTCGGGCTTGGCGAGGTCGGCCCAGCTCTTCGGCACGGTCTTGATGACGTCGGTGTTGACCACCATGGCGGGTACGCCCGTGAAGGTCGCGACCCAGCCGCCCTTGTCGCCCTTGAGGCCGGCGGGGAGCTTCGCGGCGTTCGGCGGCATGTAGGGCGGCACCACGGCCTTCTGGTCCGCCACCTTGCCGTAAAGGATGCCGATGTCGGCGCAGATCGCCACCGCGTTGTTCTTCTCGGCCTCGAACTTGGTGATCTCCTCGAGCGAGTTCATGTCGGTGTCGGTATGGGTCGCCGCAAAACCGTAGCGCTGGCCGAGCTTCGCGATCACCTCGCCGTAATTGGCCCAGCTGTCCGGCATGCCGTAGGACTGGAACTGGGCGCCCTCGGCCTTGGCGGCCTCGAGGTCGGGCGGCAACGACCAGGCGGCTCCGTCGGCCGCAAGCGCGGTGCGCAGCGCTAGCGGCGACACGCCGAGCACGGTCGCCAGGCTGATCGCCCCCGTGCCGGCCAGGAGGTCGCGTCGCGACAGATGAACGGGGGTCGAGGCGGGAAAGGTGCTCATGGCCGGATCCTGCTGCTGTGCGGTTCTACACTCGCCGTTTGCACTGTTTTTGCGACGGCTCCATGAACCCTTGGCCTGTCTGCTCCGTGGAGCCCGGTCTGGCCTTCAACTCGTATGACGAGCTGACCCATCCCACCGCTACCGGCCGAATGGCTCCAGCCCCCCCAATCAGCGATGGCCTATGTCAGCTTAAGTCGAGTTCATATAGAAACCGGCCCGACGGCTCCCGGCCAGGACGAGCCATAGAGCGGCCGGGCAGTAGTGCGCCCATGTTGGCTGTTCAAGCTCCCAACGCTGCTTCTCCGAAGCAGACATATGCGGGATGAAGATACGGGCGATGTCATTCCAGGAGAACCAGGCTTCATCTTGCACCGGTGGAGCGGCGTGTTGAAGCCGCCAGGGTCTCGCAGGTCGAGCGTGCCGCGGCGAAGGAACGAACTTCGACGCAGGAAACTGGCCCTCGCGCGATCACGGTGTGGTTCGACGTCCCGTTTCGGCGGCCGTCTCGATCGCCGCGATGAGGCGGTGGATCGCAACCGCGTCGTCGAAGCTCGGCGCCGTGCGCGTGCCGTCATGTAGATCGCTCGCCATCCTGGAATAGATGCGGGCCACGTTCCCCGGCACGACATCCTCGGGCCAGCCGGAACGGAACGAGGCGGGTACTTCGAGAGGCTGGAACGCCTTGTCGTCGCCCTGGGCGACCCTGAGCGAAAGCTGGACCATCTGCGTGTGGCCCAAGGGCCCCAAGATCCTGATGTCCCCTTGAGTGCCGTTGATCTCCCACATGAACCCCTCGCCGTCCCGTGGCATGCCGCCACGGTAATGCAGCGAGATCGGCGCGCCGCCGGCCAGCACCCCACTGACAAGCACCTGGTCCGGAGCCGACACGGGAAGCCTTTCTCCACTGTCCGCCACCAAGGCCGTCGTGCGCCGCGTGGCCAGGACCGATGACAGCGCCGCGACCTCGCCGAGAGCGTCCCTGACGGCCGCGAGCGTATGTCCAACAGGGATCGTCAACATCGTCGCGCCATTGGCGACATCCATCAGGTAGGCACTGGTCTTTTTGTCCGGAATGACGCCGCCCCACCCGCCGCCCCGGCCGACCAGGGTGGACGACAGTACCTCACCGATGAAGCCGTCCTTGATCAGCTGCTTCAGATACTCGATCTCCGAGGCGACGCGCGCCTGGGTCCCGACTACACCCAGCACGCCCTTAGCTCTTGCCAGCTCTGCCAACTCTTCGGCCTCCGCAAGACCATTGCCCAGCGGCCATTCGCAAAAGACGTGCTTGCCCGCCGCGACCGCCGCCTTCACGATGGTGAGGTGATGCGGCACCTTTACCGTGACGGTAATGATGTCGACCGACGGTGTAGCCAGCAGTTCGGCGACGTCGGCGAAGGCTCTCGGCAGCTTCATCGCGGTTGCGGCCGCTTCGGCGCTCGCCAAGCTGGTGTTGGCAACACCCACGATCTCGAACTGATCGGAGAGCGACCGCAATGCGGGAATGTGAGCCCGCGCAGCCCAGCTTCTGCCAGGCTGTACGCCCACAAGACCAACTCTAAGACGATGTGCTATCACGTTAGCTTTCCTGTCCAAGGCAACGAGGCCTGCCAAGTCGGTGACGTCGTCGCACGACGGTGGATGATAACGTCTCAGGTAGTGCCCGCTGGTTGCTTCAGGAGGGGCACTCGAACGGGCCGACATAGCAACCAGGACAGTCGGTCACGAGGGTGCATGCGCGCGGCCTGCCTGGGCAAAGTCGATCATAGGTTCGCCCGAGGGCACGTGGTCAGACCTTCGGAGCAATCATCGGCTGATGAGCTGTTGGAATTGAGCAGGATAGCGGTCGCCCTGGACGGGGATGCCTGACAGGGCATCCTCGACCTCATGCAAGTCGTCTGCAGTCAGCTCGACCGATATTGCGCTGAGGTTTTCGTCCAGACGATGCACCTTTGTGGTGCCGGGGATCGGCACGATCCAGGGCTTCTGCGCCAGCAACCATGCGAGCGCAATTTGAGCCGGCGTCACTTTCTTGGCCGCGGCGAGCTTCCCGATGACATCGACCAAGCCCTGGTTGGCCCGGCGGTTCTCTTCCGAGAAGCGCGGCACCATGTTCCGGAAATCAGTCTTGTCAAAGCTGGTATTGGCACCGATGGCACCCGTCAAAAATCCCTTGCCGAGCGGACTGAAGGGTACGAAACCGATGCCAAGCTCCTCAATGAGCGGCAAGATCTCTCCCTCTGGTTCGCGCCACCATAGAGAATACTCGCTCTGGAGTGCCGCGACGGGCTGTACCGCGTGGGCGCGGCGTATCGACTGCGCGCCAGCTTCGGACATGCCGAAATGCCCGACCTTCCCTGCCGCGATCAGCTCCTTGACCGTGCCCGCGACGTCTTCAACCGGCACATTGGGGTCGACGCGATGCTGGTAGAGAAGATCGATCCGGTTGGTCCGCAGACGCTTCAAAGATGCATCGGTGACGGCTCGGATGTTCTCCGGCCTACTGTCCAGACCCTTGCTCAAATCGCCCTGCACGAACCCGAACTTCGTGGCAATTACGACCTTGTCACGGACGGGCGCCAGGGCCTCGCCGACCAACTCCTCATTGGCCCCCTTCGCGTAAACCTCTGCCGTATCGAAGAATGTAACGCCTCGATCCACGGCAGTGCGAATCAAGGTAATCGCTGCCTGCTTCTGAGCTACGCGGGAATTTGGGTGACGCGGCAGTCAGGCGGCGCGGTCTGACGTGCG
>NZ_JARPVX010000080.1:0-18215 GCF_033947565.1 Lichenihabitans sp. Uapishka_5 | reverse complement strand
CGCCGTCGATGAACGCCTTATAGGATGCACGCGGATGAGAGGTCAACCGGGGAAAATGGAGAAAACCACGGTGCAACGACCAAAGCGGCATAAGGCGTTGAGCCTTTTAGGGAACTTATTTCACGGCTAACGAATGCCGGGCGGAAGCTCAGGCATGCCAACCCTGGTTGCGCGTCTCCCCCGCAATCTGGGCCTGAGGTGACTCGGCTTCCTTGCTCCAGTAGGGCTGCTCGCCGTTTGCGGCGCCTGCAATCACATCAGCTCGCCACGTCTGAGAAGGCTTTCAGCACCGGTCATGTCCTATGCGGTCAAAGAGATTTTCTACACGCTACAGGGTGAAGGTCGGAACGCCGGTCGTGCGGCTGTGTTCTGCCGCTTCGCCGGCTGCAATCTATGGACAGGCCGGGAGGTGGACCGGCCAAAAGCCACCTGCCAATTCTGCGACACGGATTTTGTCGGTACCGATGGCACAGGTGGCGGCCGTTTCCCGGATGCCGCGACGCTCGCCAAGGCCGTATCGTCCCACTGGCCTTCAGGAGCCGGGGGCGACCCCTTTGTCGTTTTGACCGGGGGCGAACCCCTGCTTCAGGTCGATGCCTCGCTTGTCGATGCCCTGCACGGCGTCGGCTTGGAAATCGCCGTGGAAACCAATGGGACGATCGTGCCGCCAGTCGGAATCGATTGGCTTTGCGTCAGCCCGAAGGCCGGTGCCGCGCTCGCGGTGACAAGGGGCGATGAGCTGAAGCTGGTCTTTCCCCAGGTCGGAGCTGAACCCGAACGGTTCGAGCACCTTGGCTTCCACCACCTCCTGCTTCAGCCGATGGACGGAATCGATCAGGAAGCCAACGTGCGTGCCGCAACCGCCTTCTGCCTTACCCACCCGAAATGGCGTCTGACGCTGCAAACCCATAAGATGCTCGGCATTCGATGAAGATCACCCAGGCTTTCACCTTCGAGGCGGCGCATCGGCTCCCCCACGTTCCCGACACGCATCGCTGCTTCCGCATGCATGGCCATTCGTACCGCGTGGAACTCACGCTCGAAGGGCCAGTCGATCCCGCGACCGGCTTCGTGGTCGACTTCTTCGATGTGGAAGCGGCTTTCGGCCCGCTGCTGCAGCAGCTCGACCATCATTGCCTAAATGAGGTCGAGGGGCTGGAAAATCCAACGGCCGAGCACATTGCTGCCTGGATCTGGAGCCGTGTCAAACCGAGTCTGCCGCTCGTCGCGCTGGTGCGGGTGTTCGAAACGCCCATGTCCTGGGCCGAATACGGCGGCTGATCGCAGCAGAGACGTTAGGGCGCCGCGATATCCGCAGAGGATGGCGCTGACCAGTCGAAACGAAAAAGGCCGCGCGATCCTTCGCGCGGCCTTTTTCTTATTGTGCCTTCTGCCTCAGTGCGCGACAGGGCCGGACTGATCACCGTCGACGGGTGCAACGGCCGCCTTCGGCGTGACGGCGCGCAGATCCTCTTCCCAGGCGATGGCCTCGGGCTGACGCACGAGGGCATGCTTCAGAACGTCGTCCATGCGGGCGACGGGAACAATCTCCAGGGCATTCTTCACCGAAGCCGGGATGTCGACCAGGTCCTTTGCGTTATCCTCCGGGATCAGCACCTTCTTCAGCCCACCCCGCAGGGCCGCCAGAAGCTTCTCCTTCAGGCCGCCGATCGGCAGAACGCGGCCGCGCAACGTCACTTCGCCCGTCATCGCAATGTCGCGACGGATTGGAATGCCGGTGAACACCGAGGTGATCACCGTCGCCATCGCGATACCGGCACTCGGCCCATCCTTCGGGGTCGCCCCTTCCGGGACGTGGACATGGATGTCCCGCTTGTCGAACAGCACCGGCGCGATGCCGAAATCGACCGATCGCGACCGGACATAGGACGCTGCGGCGGAGATCGACTCCTTCATCACGTCTTTCAGGTTGCCAGTCACCGTCATCTTGCCCTTGCCGGGCATCATGACGCCTTCAATCGTCAGCAACTCGCCGCCCACCTCGGTCCAGGCCAATCCCGTCACGACACCGACCTGATCCTCGGTCTCAGCTTCGCCGAAGCGGAACTTCGGCACGCCCAGATAAGCCTCGACGTTGTCGATCGTGACGCTGACGCTCTTGGTTCCGGTGAGGAGGATCTCCTTCACGGCCTTCCGAGCAAGATTCGACAGCTCGCGCTCGAGATTACGAACACCAGCCTCACGAGTGTAGCGCCGCACCAGCTCGTAGAGCGCGCCTTCGTCGATCGACCATTCCCCCTCGGTCAAGCCATGCTTCTTCACGGCGGCCGGGATCAGATGCTTGCGGGCGATCTCGACCTTCTCGTCCTCGGTGTAACCAGCGATACGGATGACCTCCATCCGATCCATCAAAGGACCGGGGATGTTCATCGTATTGGCGGTCGTCACGAACATTACATTCGATAGGTCGTAGTCGACCTCGAGGTAGTGGTCGTTGAAGGTCGAGTTCTGCTCAGGGTCCAAGACCTCGAGCAGAGCCGACGACGGATCGCCGCGAAAGTCCATGCCCATCTTGTCGATCTCGTCGAGCAGGAACAGCGGGTTCGAGGTCTTGGCCTTGCGCATCGACTGGATCAGCTTGCCGGGCATCGATCCGATATAGGTACGACGATGCCCACGGATCTCGGCCTCGTCCCGCACGCCGCCGAGCGACATGCGCACGAACTCGCGACCGGTCGCCTTGGCGATCGACTTGCCAAGCGACGTCTTGCCCACGCCGGGCGGTCCCACAAGGCACAGGATGGGGCCCGTCAGCTTATTGGCCCGGCTCTGCACCGCCAGATATTCGATGATGCGTTCCTTGACCTTGTCGAGGCCGTAATGCTCCTCGTTCAACAGAGCCTCAGCCTGCGGCAGGTCACGCTTGATCTTCGAGCGCTTACCCCACGGGATCGACAACAGCCAGTCGAGGTAGTTGCGGACTACGGTCGCCTCGGCCGACATGGGCGACATCTGGCGCAGCTTCTTCAGCTCCGCCGTCGCCTTGTCGCGCGCTTCCTTGGTCAGCTTCGTGTCCTTGATACGCTGCTCGATCTCGGCAAGGTCGTCCTTGCCGTCCTCGTCACCCAGCTCCTTCTGGATGGCCTTCATCTGCTCGTTCAGGTAGTACTCGCGCTGGGTCTTCTCCATCTGGCGCTTGACGCGCGTCCGGATGCGCTTCTCGACCTGGAGCACCGACACCTCGGATTCCATCAGGCCCAAGCACTTCTCAAGTCGCTTGGCCACCGAGGTCAGCTCGAGGATGGCCTGCTTCTCGCCAATCTTCACCGCGAGGTGGGACGCGACCGTATCGGCCAGCTTGGCGTAATCGGACGTCTGTCCGACAGCCGTCACCACTTCGGGCGAGATCTTCTTGTTGAGCTTGACGTAGCCCTCGAACTCGGTCGCGACCGAACGCGCCAGAGCCTCGACCTCGACAGGGTCGATCTCGGCGTCGGCGAGCACCTCGGCATCCGCCTCGTAATAATCCTCGGTGCGGGTGTAGTCCTTCACGAGCACGCGCGCCGCACCCTCGACCAGCACCTTCACGGTGCCATCGGGAAGCTTCAACAACTGCAGCACGGAAGCCAGGGTGCCGGTCTTGTAGATCGCATCGACCGCTGGGTCGTCATCACCCGCGTTCATCTGCGTGGCCAGCAGGATGAAGCGATCCGACTTCATCACCTCTTCGAGAGCCCGAATGGACTTCTCGCGCCCGACAAAGAGAGGCACGATCATATGGGGGAACACCACGATATCCCGTAGCGGCAGGACCGGGTAGCTATCGATGGTCCCGGGAGCCGCAGGAACGCGCTTCTGGCTGCTCATCTGTTTTTCCTTCAGGAACGCTTCGTCGACGCTCGGATGAGCCGCCAACGTCGCGGGAGCCCCCACGGTCCGAGAAACAGGTCGGACGGGTGCGGAACTCCCTGCCGCAAGGCCGTCAAACGCGCCTCCGGCAATGGGCCGATGGCGCCGTCCCAAGAAGGTTGGACCTATGGTCCGGCGCCTTCCTCGAAATGGCGAGTGAGACGCATTTTACAAGGTTCGATTCCCGTCGAACCTATGGCGCGACCCAGGGCCGCGCCATCAGCATTCGTCAGGCGCTTGCCGGCGCCTTCTCAGACCCGCGTTCCGAGTAGATGTAGAGCGGCCTCGCCTTGCCCTCGACGACCTCCGGCCCGATTACCACCTGCTCGACGCCGTCGAGCCCAGGCAGGTCGTACATCGTGTCGAGCAGGATGCTCTCCATGATGGAGCGCAAGCCGCGCGCCCCGGTCCGCCGTTCGATCGCCTTCTTGGCGACGCCGTTGAGGGCCTCGTCGTTGAAGGTGAGTTCGGTGTTCTCCATCTCGAACAAACGCTGGTATTGCTTGACCAGCGCGTTCTTGGGCTCGGTCAGGATCTTCTTGAGCGCGTCCTCGTCCAGATCCTCGAGCGTGGCGATCACGGGCAGACGACCCACGAATTCCGGAATCAGACCGAACTTCAGCAGATCCTCGGGCTCGACCTTGCGGAACACCTCGCCGGTGCGCCGATCGTCGGGCGATGCCACCTTGGCGCCGAAACCGATCGAGGTTCCCTTGCCGCGACCCGAAATGATCTTCTCGAGCCCCGAGAAGGCGCCGCCGCAGATGAACAGGATGTTGGTCGTGTCCACCTGCAGGAACTCCTGCTGGGGGTGCTTGCGACCGCCCTGGGGCGGCACGGACGCGACCGTGCCTTCCATGATCTTCAGCAGCGCCTGCTGCACGCCTTCGCCCGACACGTCGCGGGTGATCGACGGATTGTCGGACTTGCGGGAAATCTTATCGATCTCGTCGATATAGACGATGCCGCGCTGCGCCCGCTCGACGTTGTAGTCGGAGGCCTGCAGCAGCTTGAGGATGATGTTCTCGACATCCTCGCCCACATAACCGGCTTCCGTCAGCGTCGTCGCATCCGCCATGGTGAACGGAACGTCGAGGATACGGGCCAGCGTCTGCGCCAGCAGCGTCTTGCCGGAGCCCGTCGGGCCGATCAGCAGGATGTTCGACTTCGCAAGCTCGACGTCGGTGTGCTTGGTGGCGTGATTGAGGCGCTTGTAGTGGTTGTGAACCGCCACCGAGAGAACGCGTTTCGCCTGCGGCTGGCCGATCACATAATCGTCCAGAACCTTGCAGATCTCCTTCGGGGTCGGGATGCCGTCACGCTTGTTGACAAGCGACGACTTGCTCTCCTCGCGGATGATGTCCATGCACAGCTCGACGCATTCGTCGCAGATGAACACCGTGGGTCCGGCGATGAGCTTGCGCACCTCATGCTGGCTTTTCCCGCAGAACGAGCAGTAAAGCGTGTTTTTGGAGTCGCTTCCGCCAGCCTTACTCATTGAGGTCTCCTTCGGGCCGCCGCCGGTGGCGGCAGTCAGCCCTTCACAAATCTGAAACGAGAAGCCTAAAGAAAGCGTGCAATCCGCGATCTCCTCGGCTGCTCACGTGCCCTCCCGACACCATTACGCGACCACAAGGCACGACTCGGCATGCAATCATGGGGCCGCGAGCGGAGCAAGAGGGTGAGGCGAGGTCGAAAACGCCCCCGCCCCTGTGGATCCGCCAAGCCGCTGGGCGACCCGACCGTGACGACCGGAGCGAACAGGCCTACTTGGCCTCGGTCGCCTCTTCGGCACGCTTGAACTCGACATTGTCGACGAGACCGAAGTCGCGCGCCTCTTCGGCAGTCATGAAATGGTCGCGGTCGAGCGTCTTTTCAATCGTGTCGTAGTCGCGCCCGGTGTGCTTGACGTAGATCTCGTTCAGGCGGCGCTTGATCTTCATGATGTCCTCCGCGTGACGAAGGATGTCGGAAGCCTGACCCTGGAAGCCACCCGACGGCTGATGCACCATGATGCGGGCGTTCGGCAGGGCATAGCGCATGCCGGCTTCGCCGGCGCACAGCAGCAGGGAGCCCATCGACGCGGCCTGGCCGATGCAGAGCGTCGACACTTTCGGACGGATGAACTGCATGGTGTCGTAGATCGCGAGGCCAGCCGTCACGACGCCGCCGGGCGAATTGATGTACATGAAGATCTCCTTCTTGGGGTTTTCGGCCTCCAAGAAGAGCAGCTGTGCGATAATCACCGAGGCCATGTGGTCTTCCACCGGGCCCGTCAGGAAGATGATGCGTTCGCGCAACATGCGGGAATAAATGTCGAAGCCGCGTTCGCCGCGGCTCGTGTTCTCGATGACCTGCGGGATCAGGTATTGGGCGTAGGTGTCGACGGGATCTCGCATCGCAGGCTTTCCTCAAGCGCTTTCGGGGTGCTTCGGCCAACATAGGAACGGAACGTGGCGAAAGCAAAGCCCCGAAGCCGGCACGCGGGCGAGACGCCCGCGTGCGACGCGACCATCAACCAGCCGCGGTTTCCACTTCCTTGCCGTCGGCCGCGGCGGAAGCGCCCTCTTCGAGGTCTTCGACCTTCATCAGCTCTTCGCGCGACACCGAGCGGTCCTGCACCTTGGCCAGCCCGATGATGTGGTCGACGACCTTCTCCTCGAACAACGGCGCCCGCACCTGAGCCAGAGCCTGCGGGTTCTTGCGGTAGAAGTCCCAGACTTCCTTTTCCTGACCGGGGTACTGACGCACCATCTCGGTGAGGGCCCGCACGAGTTCCGGCTCCTCGACCTTCACGGCCGCCTTCTCGCCGACATCGGCCAGCACGAGACCAAGCCGCACGCGGCGCTCGGCGATCTTGCGGTATTCGGCGCGCTGCTCGTCTTCCGTGGTCTTCTCGTCCTCGAAGGAGCGACCGGACTGCTTCTGCTCGGCCTCCACCTGGCCCCAGATCTGCTGGAACTCCTGGGCCACGAGCCCGTCGGGCAGATCGAAGGAATATCGCTTGTCGAGCGCGTCGAGCAGGCGCCGCTTCAGCTTGTCACGCGACATCTTCGCGAGATCGTCCTTCATGCGCTCACGGATGGCGTCCTTCAGAGCATCGAGCGTATCGAAGCCGAAGGTTTTGGCCAGCTCGTCGTCCATCGTCACCGCTCCGGGAGCCTCGATGGCCTTGACGGTCACATCGAAGCTGGCGTCCTGACCGGCGAGCTTCGGCGAAGCGTATTGATCGGGGAACTTCACCTCGAGCTTGCGGTGTTCGCCGACCTTGGCGCCGACAAGCTGCTGCTCGAAGCCGGGGATGAAGCTTTCGGAGCCGAGGGTGACTGGCATGTCCTGGCCGGAACCGCCTTCGAAGTTTTCGCCGTTCAGCTTGCCCTCGAAGTCGATGGTGAGCTTATCGCCTTCCGCTGCGACCGCGTCATCACCTTCCTTGGGCGTATAGGCGCGGTTCTGGTCGGCCATGCGGGACACGGTCTTCTCGACCTCGGCGTCGTCGATCTCGACCACCTGACGCTCGAGCTCGATGTCATCGAAGCTACCGACGTCAAAGGTCGGCAGCGTCTCGAGCGCCACCGTGAAAGCGAGGTCGCCACGCGCCTCGAGCGCCTGCTCAAGCTCGGCCTGGTTCTGGGCCAGATCGATCTTCGGCTCGAGCGCCAGACGCAGGTTGTTTTCTTCGACGATCTTGCGGTTCGCCTCGTTGACGGCGTTCTGCACAACGTCGCTCATCAGCGACTTGCCATACAGGCGCTTCAGGTGCGCGGTCGGCACCTTGCCGGGACGAAAGCCCTTGATGTTGGCCTTGGCCTTGAGGTCCGCGAGCTCGGATTCGAGCTTGGACGCGAGGTCGGCTGCCGGGAGCACCACCTTGTATTGGCGCTTGAGCCCTTCAGCGCTGATTTCCGTCACCTGCATCTGCGTCGCCTTCCAACCTTCACAATCACCAATGCCGCCACGACGAGCGGCAATACGAATTCTTGGGTCTCAACGGGAGCCCCGGAGCGCTGCGGACGGACGATGGTGCGGGCGGAGGGACTCGAACCCCCACAACGTTAGTCACTGGAACCTAAATCCAGCGCGTCTACCAGTTCCGCCACGCCCGCGCGGTCTCGCGCCCGCTCATAGGGCGACGCTTCTTATCAATGCGACACGCAGGATGCAGCAAGTTTTTTATCGCAAGGCGAGCGATCCCCTCGCCGAACCCTGAAACCAGCACCGCGGATCGGCGTGGATAGTCGAGAGGGCGTTCCGCTCGTCAATCGGGATCGACACTGGGCAGCCCTGCCTCATCGAGGCCGACGGGGCCATCGAAGCAAAGCGATCATATCCGGTCGAGACCAGCCTGATTATGAAGGTCGCGCAAAACGCGCGGCAGGGTTTCGGGAAGGTCCTCGGCGATAAGCCCGGGCCCGAACAAGCGCGCCGCCATGGTGTGCAGGTGGTCGCCCGCGAGCGCGGCTTCAAAAGCAGGCATGCCCTGGGTCATCAGGCCGCCAATCAACCCCGACAGAACATCACCGGACCCTGCGGTCGCCAACCAGGCCGAACCACCATCCGCGATAGCGGCGCGGCCCTCGGGATCGGCCACCACGGTGTCGGGACCCTTCAGCAACACCACGCATCCCAGGAAGCGCGCCGCCGCACGGGCGCGCTGCAGCTTCGAGCCGGCTTGGATTTCGGGCTCAGCCGAAAAAAGGCGTGCAAATTCTCCGTCGTGCGGCGTGATGACGGTCGGCCCCGGTGCCTTGGCGATCAGGGCCCGCAGACCTGCAGCATCGCCGGAAAAGCTCGTCAGCGCATCGGCGTCGAGCAGGCAGGCCCTGGCCCGCCCGTCGGCCGGACGCTCCGGCTGCGGCACCAAGGCCACAGCGACGGCCTCGCGTGTCGCTACGCAGACGCCCAGACCGGGCCCGAGCACCACAGCATTGCGGCGGGGATCGGCGAGCAAAGCGGCAAGGCCGGCGGCGCCCTCCGCGGCCCGCACCATGACGGCGGTCAACTGGCTCGCGTTGACCAGCAGGGCGTCCTCGGGCGACGCCAAGGTCACGAGGCCTGCCCCGACCCGTAGCGCGGCGCGGGCCGCCAAACGCGCGGCTCCCGTCTGCCAGGCATCGCCCGACACCACGACAGCATGGCCGCGTTTGTACTTGTGCCCGTCGGCATCGGGCCACGGGAATTGGTCGAGCCAAAGGCTAGGCGTGTTTAACACGGTGTCGCCCAAAGGGGCCGCCAGTCCGATATCAGCCACCGTCAGACCACCCCGGAAGCGCCGACCGGGATAAAGGTAGTGCCCCGGCTTGGCGGTGCCGAAGCTCACGGTCTGCGAGGCCATCACGGCAACGCCCCGCACGCCGCCCGTCGTCGCGTCGACACCCGACGGGATGTCGATCGCCAGAACGGGGCGGCGTGCCCGGTTCAGACGCTCGATGAGTTCGGCGGCGGCGCCCTCGATCGGCCGCGACAGCCCTGCCCCGAACAGGGCGTCGACGACGAGCCCATACGCCGCAGGATCGAATCGCTGTGCAGATTCGATGGGGCCCGCCCAGCGGCCGCACGCTTCGGCGGCATCGCCCTGCCACGTCGCATCGCGATCGAGCGCCACAACCTCGACGCGCCAGCCGGCCTCGACGAGATGGTGTGCCACCACGAACCCGTCGCCACCATTGTTGCCGGGACCGCACAACACCGCGGCCGTTCGCTCTCCGCCGAACGTCTGGCAAAGCTCGGCCGCCGCGGCGCCAGCCCGCTCCATCAGACTGAAGCCCGTGACGCCGGCCTCGATGGCGCGACGTTCAGCAGCCCTTGTCTCAACAGCGTCCAAAAGGATGGTGGCGGAAGCTCGCATCAGGCGGCAGACCTCGTTGGGCTGGACGTGCCGAAGCTCGCCAAGGCGGCGACGCGCACGTGAAGAAACCTCTCGGGTCCCTGATTGCGCATGGCGGCCCCCTGCCCGACCTGCTAATCTTGGCTACCGCGGCCGTTTCGACCCCGGCGCGGCTCAGCCCAGCGGGAACGATCCGCGCCCCAGCGTGAGTTCCACCGACCGATGAAAAAGATCGAAGCCATCATCAAGCCGTTCAAGCTGGACGAGGTGAAGGAAGCGCTTCAGGAGGTCGGACTGCTGGGGATCACGGTAACCGAAGCCAAGGGCTTCGGCCGGCAGAAGGGCCATACGGAACTCTACCGTGGCGCCGAATACGTGGTCGACTTCCTTCCCAAGGTGAAGATCGAGATCGTGCTGGGCGACGAGATGGTCGAGGCCGCCGTCGAAGCGATTCGCAAATCCGCCCAGACGGGACGCATCGGCGACGGCAAGATCTTCGTGTCGAATATCGAGGATGCCATCCGGATTCGCACGGGCGAAACCGGGCCCGACGCTATATAGACCGGCAGGAGGCCCGGGCGGGGGAGCGCGGGCCGCAAGGTAACCGTGGAAGGACACCGCATGAAGACCGCCCAGGACGTGCTCAAGGCGATCAGGGACAACGACATCAAATACGTCGACTTCCGCTTCACCGACCCGCGCGGCAAGTGGCAGCACGTGACCTTCGACGTGTCGATCGTCGATGAAGATGCGTTTTCCGACGGCGTGATGTTCGACGGGTCGTCGATCGCCGGTTGGAAGGCCATCAACGAATCCGACATGACCTTGATGCCGGACCCCGAGACGGCCTGCATGGACCCCTTCTTTTCGGCCTCCACCATGTCGATCGTCTGCGACGTCCTCGAGCCCGGCACCGGCGAGCCCTATGGCCGCGATCCGCGCGGCGTCGCCAAGAAGGCCGAGGCCTATCTGAAGTCGACCGGCATCGGCGACACTATCTTCGTCGGCCCCGAAGCCGAATTCTTCGTCTTCGACGACGTGCGCTTCAAGGCGGACCCTTACAACACCGGCTTCATCCTCGATTCGATCGAACTCCCGTCGAACCAGGACACCGCCTACGAGGGCGGCAATCTCGGCCATCGCATCCGCACCAAGGGTGGTTATTTCCCGGTGCCGCCGATGGATTCGGCCCAGGACATGCGCGGCGAGATGCTGGCCGCCATGGCGTCGATGGGCGTCAAGGTCGAGAAGCACCACCACGAGGTGGCGTCCGCCCAGCACGAACTCGGCATGAAGTTCGACACCATGACGTTGATGGCCGACGGCATGCAGATCTACAAATATTGCATCCACCAGGTCGCCAATTCCTACGGCAAGACCGCGACCTTCATGCCGAAGCCGGTGTTCGGCGACAACGGCTCGGGCATGCACGTCCACATGTCGATCTGGAAGGACGGCAAGCCGGTCTTCGCGGGCGACCGCTATGCGGACCTGTCCGAAACCTGCCTGTTCTACATCGGCGGCATCATCAAGCACGCCAAGGCCCTCAACGCCTTCACCAACCCGTCGACCAACTCCTATAAGCGGCTGGTCCCGGGCTATGAGGCGCCGGTGCTGCTCGCTTATTCGGCGCGCAACCGGTCGGCTTCGTGTCGCATCCCCTACACGTCGAATCCGAAGGCCAAGCGCGTCGAGGTCCGCTTCCCGGACCCGACCGCCAATCCCTATCTCGCTTTCGCGGCCATGCTGATGGCCGGACTCGACGGGATCCAGAACAAGATCCATCCGGGCGAAGCGATGGACAAGGACCTGTACGATCTGCCGCCGCAGGAGCTGAAGCAGATCCCCACGGTCTGTGGATCGCTGCGCGAAGCGCTCGAAAGCCTCGAGAAGGACCATGCCTTCCTGCTGGCCGGTGGCGTGTTCGACGCCGACTTCATCAAGTCGTTCATCGAGCTGAAGATGACCGAGGTGATGCGGACCGAAATGACCCCGCATCCGGTCGAATTCGACATGTATTACTCGGCTTAAGGCCGGGCAACAGCGTTCGCCACGGCGCGCAACCCGTCGACCTCCTCATTCCGGACGCTGCAAAGCGGCGATCCGGAATCGAGGCGCCTCGGTGATCCCTGTCGAGGCACACCAGCATGAAGGTCTGCTCCCTGGAATGAGAGCCGCAACGGCAAAACGAAGCGAAACGGAATACGAAAAAGGGCGGCAGCGATGCCGCCCTTTTTCGTGGCCAGATCGCCTTAGCCGAAGACCTGCCGCATCCAGGCGACGCCAAAGGCGCCCGGCACCATCAACCCGGCCGACCACAAGAGGGCCGAGGTCATGTTCGCGATCTGAAAAGGCCAGAACGGCATCGCCCCCATGCCGGCCACCAGCGGCACCGTTGCCCTCAGCGGGCCGAGAAAGCGCCCCAGGAACACCCCCAGCGCACCCCAGCGCTCGAAAAACCGATGGGTGCGCGGCAGCATCTCGGGATAGCGGGTGAAGGGCCAGAGCGTCGAGATCCGATGCCCGAAGCGATGGCCGAGCCAGTAAGACAGCCAGTCGCCCAGCGCCGCCCCGACGGCCGCCCCGATCCAGATCTCCGTAAAGGAGATGCTCGACAAGGGCACGAGGCCGCCGATGGCGATCAGCAGGATCGCCGACGGGACGAGCAACGACACGAAGGCGAGCGATTCCAGAAAGGCCAGCCCAAAGCAGATCGGCCCCGCCCAGGCATGATGGGTCCGGACGACCGTCAGCGCGGCGTCACTCATCTCGCCGATGGTCATGCCGTCACACGATCGCGCCGCAGCACGCCTGGCCCATTCCGCTCGTTTGGCTCGTGGCTCAATCCAGCCGGAACTTACCGAGCTCGCGGTGCTCGGCCTTGATGCGACGCACCGTGCCGGTCACCGAGCGATAGATCAGCGTTTCGGTCTCGACCGTGTTCTGCTTGAACTTGACGCCCGCCAGCAGGCCGCCGTCCGTGACGCCCGTGGCCGCCACCACCACGTCGCCGGCCGCGAGTTCCTTCATGTCATAGGTCTTCTTCGGGTCGGTGATGCCCATCTTGCGGGCGCGCTCGATCTTTTCCTCGGTGTCGAGGATCAACCGCCCCTGCATCTGGCCGCCGACGCAGCGCAGCGCACCCGCCGCCAGCACGCCTTCCGGCGCCCCGCCGGTCCCGATGTAGAGGTCGATGCCGGTCTCGTCCGGTTGCGCCGTCAGGATGACGCCGGCCACGTCGCCATCGGTTAACAGGCGCAGCGACGCGCCCGCCTTGCGGCAGGCCGCGATGAGACCCGCATGACGCTCGCGGTCGAGCACACAGACCGTGATGTCCTGGGGCCGCACGCCCTTGGCCTTGGCAAGCGAGCGGATGTTCTCCTCAGGCGTCATGTCGAGGTCGACGGTGCCCTTGGGATAGCCCGGCCCGATGGCGATCTTTTCCATGTAGACGTCGGGCGCGTTCAGCAGCGACCCGGCTTGCGCCATGGCCATCACGGCGATCGAGCCGGGCATGTCCTTGGCGCACAGGGTGGTGCCCTCGAGCGGATCGACCGCGATATCGACCTTCGGGCCCGTCTTGGTGCCGACGCGCTCGCCGATGAACAACATCGGCGCTTCGTCGCGCTCGCCTTCCCCGATCACGATGGTGCCGTCGATCGGCAGGCGGTTCAGCTCGCGGCGCATGGCATCGACGGCGGCCTGGTCGGCTGCCTTCTCGTCGCCCCGCCCCCGCAGCCGCGCGGCCGAGACGGCGGCGCGTTCCGTGACGCGGACGAGTTCGAGCGTCAGAATGCGCTCGATGATGTCCTGCTGCTGAATGACGAGATCGGTCATGACTCTCCCCTTGGACGGCTATGGCGCCTATTCGCGCTCGATGCGGATGGATTGCGGACGCCCCACCACCCAGCCGTCCTGCATGATGGCGTCGAGCGCCTCACGGATGATAGCCTCGGTGGTCGCATAGGTGATCAACACCACGGGAACGGCTGGCGCCGCCGCCCCGTCCGCCGCGCGTCGGAACGGCTGGCGCTGCATGATGCTCTCGAACGAGATGCCGCGCTCCGCCATGCGGGCCGCGATGGCCGCGACCGCGCCGGGCTTGTCGGCCACGTTCAGCCGCACGTAATAGCCGCCCTCGTGGCGCTGCAGGGGCAGCGGCGCGGTCGGCACCAGCATTGCCACCGGGCGGCCGAACGGCGCCGAGCGGACGCCGCGCGCGATGTCGGCGATGTCGGCCACCACCGCGGAGGCGGTCGCCTCGCCACCGGCGCCGGGGCCGATCAACGTCAGTTCGCGCACCGCATCGGCATCCACCGTCACGGCATTGGTGACGCCCATCACCTGGGCGATGGCGGACGATTTCGGCACCATGGTCGGATGCACGCGCCCCTCGATGCCATCGACCACCCGCCGGGCGACGCCAAGCAGCTTGATGCGGAAGCCGAGCTCGTCGGCAGCCCGGATATCGGCGAGGCTGATCGACCGGATGCCTTCCACGTGGATGGCATCGGCCGCGATGGCGGTGCCGAACGCGAGGGTCGACAGGATCGCCAGCTTATGGGCGGTGTCGAAGCCGTCGATGTCGAAGGTCGGATCGGCTTCGGCATAGCCGAGCGCCTGCGCTTCCGCGAGGCAGGCCTCGAAGCTGAGCCCCTCGAGCTCCATGCGGCTGAGGATATAGTTGCAGGTGCCGTTCAGGATGCCGTAGACGCGATCGATCACATTGCCGGCCAAGCCTTCGCGCAGGGTCTTGACCACCGGGATGCCGCCCGCCACCGACGCTTCGAAGCCGAGCGGCGCGCGCATCTCTTCGGCCAGGGTGGCGAGCTCCATGCCATGGGCCGCCAGCAGCGCCTTGTTGGCCGTCACCACGGCCTTGCCGGCACCGAGTGCCGCCCGCACGGCTGCCCGCGCCGGGTCGCCGTTGCCGCCCATCAGCTCCACGAAAAGGTCGATGTCGGGCGATTGCGCCAAGGCCACGGGGTCGTCGTGCCAACGAACCTCGCCGAGGTCGAGCGCCTCGGCCTTGCGGCGGTCGCGGGCCGACACGCCCGTCACGACGATGCGGCGGCGGGTGGTGCCTTCCAGAGCCCCGGCCTGCAGGCGCAGGCGGGACAGCACCGAGGCGCCGACCGTGCCTAATCCTGCTAGTCCGATGCGCAAAGGGGAAGGCATGAGCGTTAAGATCCGGTTCGACCGCTCTCGGGCGGCTTAAGCGCCGCTGTTCTGCCTGACTCCGCCCAGAGAGGCAAATGCCGTCCGGCGCAGGCTATCGGACCGCGGAACCGATCGCGAAGCCCGCGTCGGTGCGCTCGACCGTGCCGGCGAGTTCGAGTTCAACCAAGGTGGCCCGCACGGTCCCGGCCGCGAGGCCCGACAATTGCACCAGCAGGTCGAGGCCGACCGGCACCGGCCCGAGCAGGGCCAGAAGAATCGCCGAGGCGTCCTGCCGCGTTGCGCTCGGCTGTTCGGCCGCCACGGGATCGTCCGGGCCGTCGAGCAGCGCCCACAGGTCGACACCCGGGTCGTCCTTCAAGCGTGACCCGCCCGCGTGCGCGACGGACGTCACGTCGCGCAACGGCGCGAGCGCCTCGACCACATCGCTCGCAGCCGTGCACAGGGTTGCGCCCTGGCGCAACAGGTCGTTGGTGCCTTCCGCCCGAGGGTCGAGCGGCGAGCCCGGCACCGCGAAGACCTCACGCCCTTGCTCGTTGGCGAGCCGCGCCGTGATGAGCGAGCCGGACCGCCGGGCCGCCTCGACCACCACGGTGCCGAGGCTCAAGCCGGACACGATCCGATTGCGGCGGGGAAAGTCGCGGCCGCGCGCCACCCAGGCCGCCGGCATTTCGCTCACCACCGCGCCGCCCTCGTCGACGATCCGCGCAAAGAGGCCCGCATGTTCGGGTGGGTAGATGCGATCGAGCCCCCCTGCCAACACCGCCACCGTGCCGGTTTGCAGAGCAGCCGCATGGGCTCGCCCATCGATGCCGCGCGCGAGGCCCGACACGATCGAGAAACCGGCGCTGCCCAGCGCGGACGCCAGGATCTCGGCAAAGCGTAGGCCATTGGCGGAAGCGTTCCGCGCGCCCACGATGGCGACGGCCGGCCTGTTCAGCAGCGCCGGCGTACCCGCGACGCACACCACCGGCGGCGCCCCGCCGATGGTGCGGAGGATCGATGGGAAGGCCGCGTCCCTCCAGGTCAACACGTGCCATACCCGCGCATCTGCGTGGTCGAGCTCCCGGCAAGCCTCGTCGCGCGAGCCGATCCGGATGGCGCCATCGCGGCGCCGGTTCAGCGCCGGCAAGGCCGCCAGCGCGGCCGCGGCGGTGCCGAAGCGCTCGATCAGACCCGCGAAGGTCAGGGGGCCGACACCCTCCGACCGGGCCAAACGGAGCCAGGCGATACGCTCTTCCGCGCGGAAGGGCGCGGCGTCGCTCAAGATTTCTGGCCGATCCGGCTTTCCTGCCGGCGCATCAGACGACCGATATTGGCCCGGTGGGTCAGCCAAAGGATGGCGGTCAAAACCAGAAACACCACGGCGGCCTCGATCTGCCCGGAAAGCAGCAGTCCGGCCGGGCTCACGAGGCTTGCCACCAAGGCCGACAGCGACGAATAGCGGCTCGTCAGGGCGACCAGCAGCCATGCCGCGATGAAGACGAGGCCGACCGGCCAGGCGACGCCGAGCAAACAACCGAGATAGGTTGCGACCCCCTTGCCGCCGCGAAAGCGCAGCCAGACCGGCCACACATGGCCCACGAAGGCCCCAACCGCCGCCGCCAAAGCCACATCGCGATCCCACAGCATCCCGGCGAGCAGCACGGCGGCGGTCCCCTTCAGGCCGTCGAGCAACAGCGTCGCGGCCGCCAGGTCCTTGCGGCCGGTGCGCAGCACATTGGTGGCACCGATGTTGCCGGAGCCGATGCCGCGCAGGTCGCGCGTGCCGGCGAGGCGCGTCAGGATCAAGCCGAACGGGATCGATCCGAGCAGGTAGCCGAGCAGCAGGGCGGCGATGAAAGACGAAGTCACGCGGCGTCCGGGGCTCGAGGCGGTGCGGCTCGCGGACCACCGGCAAAGGCGGCCTGCGGGGCCCCGGGCAGCGGCGCCGCCCGGCAAAACAGGGTTCTTCCGCCTAGAGGCTTCCCGGGCCCTTGGCCAGCCCCGCCAGAGTGAAAAGGTCGACCGACAGCTTGCAACCGATCACCAGCGTGTCGGGGATCGGCTTGTCGCGATACGGGTAGCGGAGCTGGTCGGGGTCGAGGATGTATTGCAGGTTCGGCGTCACGCGCACGGCCGGCGTCACCTGCAGGCCGTAGTTCAATTCGAAGAACGTCTGGTTGGTGGCGACATCCGTCGACAAGCCCATCGAGCGGCGCGCCGATCGGATGTTGGCGAGGCCGATGTCCGAATAGGCCTGCGTCGACACGAAGGCGTCGACCGAATCGAAGGGGCGGCTTTCGAACGGACCGAGGTATACGGCGCCGAAGCCGAGGTAATAGGTCTCGATCTGCCGGCCGCCGGTGCCCTCGAGCGCGATACCGAACACGGTCAGACCGCGGGGTGACGTGGGATCGGGGCGGTACACCATCTGGTCGAAGCGCTGGTAGGTGAGCGTGCGCCCGAACTCCTGCTCGGGCGACAGCCCGGTCAGGAAGGACGATCCACCCTGGGTGTCCAGCACGGCGTCGCTGTAGGGCGACTGGTCGATGATGGCGCCGACGCCGAAGTGGCGGGGCATCGGGTCGTTGTCGAAGGTCGTGGCGTAACCGAGCTCGAAGGGGACGTTGTAGCCGGTCGCCTTGGCGAAGAAGTCGACGCCATGGTCGCCGCGGTCGACGCTGCTCGGCGCGACCTCGTAGGCGCCGATGTTGAAGAAATACTTGTCGGTGAGCTTCAGCTTCATGGTGCCGGCCCAGGTCGGCGCCGGAAAGAAGGTGAAGTTGGTGTCCGAGAAGGCGAGGCTGGGCGTGCCGCAGATCGAATTGTTCTGGAAGTTGCAATGGAGCGGGTTCGCCAGGAAGGCGACCTGCCCGGGCAGCCGGCCGACCTCGAAGTCGACGCGGTCGTCGAACAGCTTCTGCTCGAAGCTGAGGTAGGTGAGACGGTAGGTCTGCCCGCCGCCGTAGATTTCCTGCACCGAAATGGAGTTGCCGATCAGGTCCTTCGACAGGCTCTTGCCGTTGCGTTCGGTTCCGAGGGCATGGAGTGACGAGCCCGTCAGGCCCGCATATTTGCCGAGATCGATGTCGACGCCGAGCAGAACCTGGTCGGCGTAGCGGGCACCCTGCTTGATGCCGCCGTAAGGGTTGCCGGCGACTTCACCGGTGTAGTTCGCGACGGCCGTAATGCCGTTACCGAAGTCGAGCGTGCCCGGCGGCAGCGTCGTGGGGGTTGTCGGGGTGGCGGAATTGCCCTGAACATTGGTGATGCGACGGGCGCCGCCGACGCCGCTGGCTGTGCCGCTGGCGCCGGATGCCGTGCCGGGCCCCGGCGTCTGCGCCGTGCTGGCCCCGGG
>NZ_JARPVX010000007.1:0-129129 GCF_033947565.1 Lichenihabitans sp. Uapishka_5 | reverse complement strand
ATCGTCGAGGCCCTGCGGGCCACCAGCCACCCGGGAGCGACGCTCGACATCGTCGGCCGCCCGGGCTGGGGCGTCGATGCCGCGGCCCTGGCGGCCCGGCCCGGGGTGACGCTGCACGGCTACCAGCCGACTGACGCCGTGCGGCGCCTCGTCGAGGCCGCGGATGCCTTGATCTCCACCGCCCATGACGAAGGCCTGGGGCTGCCGCTGCTCGAAGCCCAATATGCCGGCCTGCCGGTACTGGCGCCCGACCGCCCGGTGTTCCGCGAGGTGCTGGGCGAGGGCGGCGTCATCCTCGATGCCGCCGATCCTGCCGGCGCCGCCGCGACGATCGGGGCGGCGCTGTCCGGCCCCGACTGGCGCGCCCGCTTCGTCGCGGCGGCCGAGCGCAATCTGGCGCGCTGGAACACCACGGCGGCCCAGGACCGCGCCACCGTGGTGGCGCTGCTGCAGGAGCGCCAGGCGCTGGCGGCGCAAACACGGTAAACAACCGTTCATAATCTCAAGTAAAGCAAAGCTTAACCGACCATTCGGGTTTCGCCAGCATCGAAGAACACGGGCTTTGCCCTAGTCCCGAAGATGGCCGGCCGACCCTCTAGTCTTCGATCGGCGATGCGCACATCATTCCCGTCACGCAATTTGCGTGGAAATGGAATGCAACGATGTCCGTGGAGTGCGCCGAAACTCCCCTGGCGATGGTGGACAACCAGCCCATCAACGTCGCCACCATGTCCGACCTTGTCGGACGCCTGATGGACCTGTGCCGGCGCGGGGAAGGGTTCACACTCTTCACGCTCAACCTCGACCATCTGGTCAAGCGGCACCGCGACCATGCGTTCCGCTCGGCCTATGCACGGGCGACGCTGGTCAGCGCCGATGGCTGGCCGGTGGCGGCGGCGGCACGGCGCCAGGGCGCGCGGGTCGAGCGGGTCACGGGCGCCGACATGATCCTGCCGGTTTGCGAAGCCGCGGCGCGCGAAGGCGTGCCGATCTTCTTGTTTGGCTCCTCGACGGCGTCGCTCGACGCGGCCGCCACGGCGCTGCTGCGCCGCTTCCCCGCCCTCGACATCCGCGGCACAGAGGCGCCCCCGATGGGCTTCGACCCCACCTCTGCGGCCGCCCATGCGATGGCTGAGCGCATCGCGGCCTCGGGCGCGCGGCTCTGCTTTGTGGCGCTCGGGGCGCCGAAGCAGGAGCTGTTTTCCGATGCCATGACGGCGAAGTTTCCCGGCATCGGCTTCCTGTGCATCGGGGCGGCGCTCGACTTCGTGTCGGGCCAGGCCCGGCGGGCGCCGCTTGCCGTGCGGGTCCTCGGGGCCGAATGGCTGTGGCGCCTCGTCAGCGAGCCGCGCCGCCTCGCGGCCCGCTACGGCGATTGCGCGATGTTTCTGGCCCGCATGATGGCCGGTCGCACGGAGCGGCCGGCACGCAGCGACCCGTCCGTCGCCGCGACGCCGTTCCGCCTCTGCGTGCTGCACCCGATGGACCCGCGCGGCTCGAAGCTCGGCGGCATCGAGACCCACGTGCGCCAGATCCTGGCCCGCCACCCGCGCGACTTCTCGGTGTTGTTTGTCGGCGTCGACGAGTTCGGCGACAGCCCCCTCGGCGTCGTGCGGCGCGTCACCGTGGGGGATCGCTCGATCGACTTCCTGCCGGTCGCCCATATCGACCGTGACAGCATCAACCTGCCGGGCAAGAGCCTCGGCCAGTCGACCACCTTCCGGTTCGCCTGCGGGGTGTTGCGCCACCTTTGGGCGGTGCGCCGCGCCGCCGGCCGCGCCGCCACGGCCGACCTGCAGCGCTTCGAATTTGCCGGCCTGGCGCGGCTGCTCGGCCTGCCGGCGATCCAGATGGTGCATGGCGAAGGCGCCAAGGATCAGGCGATGGACAGCCTGATCAAGCGGTTCTGGTTCGTGCACCGGGCGAATGAATGGCTGGCCTTCCGCCTGGCCTCGCGCATCCTTTGCGTCAACGCCAATATCGTGCGCCGCATGGAGCGGCTCTACCCGGCGGCGGCGCGGCGCGCCGAGGTGATGACCGTGTCGGTCGACACCGCGGTGTTCGCCCCGCAGCCGATGCCGGCTTGGGATGGCACCTTCCGGGTAATGTTCGCCGGCCGCCTCGACAGCTTCAAGGACCCCGGGCTGATGTTTCGCGCGCTGGCCGGGCTGCACCGCCGACTCGGTGGCGGCGTCGCGTTCCATTACGTCGGCACCACCGACCCGGACCGCTACCCGGAGTTCGCCGCCATCGCGCCCTTCACGGTGCGGCACGGCTACCAGCCGGCCGATGCGGTCACGGCCATCGCGGCCCGGAGCCATGCCGGCATCCTGACCTCGTTCTTCGAGGGGATGCCCTGCTACCTCCTGGAAATGCTGTCGGTCGGCCGGCCCTTCGCGGCGATCCGCCTGCCGCAATACGATCCGCTGATCGTGCCCGGCATCAGCGGCACCCTGGTGGAGCGCACCGACCCCGATGCGGCCTGCCTCGATCGGCTCGTCGACGCGCTGGCGGACCTGCGCGACGCCGTGGCGGCGGACCGCCTCGACCCCGCCGCCATCCATGCGCTCGCGACGCCCTATTCGATCGACGTGCAGATGGAACGCATGTTCGCCCATCACCGGACGCTGCAGAGCCGCGCCGCCTCGACCGGCCTGCCCGGCCTCGGCTGGGTGAGCCCGCAGATCCCCGAGGGGGGCTGAAATCGGCCTGGTTTAGGGCGAATCAGGCAGATCTTCATCGGCCGGCAGCATGCGCGGCGTCGCATAAGCGTTCATCTTCTCGGCCAGCTGGCGCGCCGTCATGCCAAGGCCGTCGCGGGCCGCGGCATTGGCGCCCCGCCCCAGCAGCATCTCGACCAGCCCGGGCCGGTCGAACATCGCGGCCATCATCAGGGCCGTGCGGCCATCCGGGCCGGCGCCGTTCACCGCGGCCCCGCCGTCGAGCAGCGCCGTCACCACGCCGGCGTCGCCCTTGAAGGCCGCGGCACCGAGCGGCAATTGTCCACGATCGTTGGCGACCTCGGCGTCACCACCATGCCGCATCAGGGCTGCGACGGTCGACGCATGGCCATGGTAGGCGGCCAGCATCAACAGGCTGTCGCCCTTGTGGTTGCGCAGGTTCGCCGGCATGCCCTGTTCGAGCAAGGTCGTGAGCGTGTCCACCTCGCCGACGCGGGCATAGCCGAACACCTTGCCCGCGAAGGCGATGACCTCTTCGTCGAGAGGCGGCTTTTCGGTCGATGCGGTCATGGTCATCCTCTCGGTTCCCGCGCCAGATACCGCGCCAGCCTGGCGAGCGGAAGCCGGGGGCTGTCAGCATGACGCACCCCTGACCCGGACCCATGCGGAAAACGAGACGTTGGCCCTTTGATTAACCACAAGGGGCCAGCCAATGTTTATGCGCGTCGACAAGCTACAAGCCGAACTTCCGGCACCCAAGAAGGCCGATCCGAATGCGGCCGCGGCTCTCCAGGAACTCCTGGGCGGCAAGTACGGTGAGATGTCGACCCTCAACAACTACATGTTCCAAAGCTTCAACTTCCGCTCGAAGTCGAAGCTGCGCCCCTTCTATGATCTTGTCGCCAGCATCACGGCCGAAGAACTTGGCCATGTCGAGCTCGTGTCGAACGGCGTTGTCATGTTGGCCAACGGCCCCGACAAGCCGGAAAACGAGAAGGGGGGCGCCGATATCTCGGACGCGCCCTGGGCCGACATGCAGGATATCCGGCTGGCCCAGTCGTTTCTGGCCAATGCGGGTGGCGCCACGCCAGTGAACAGCGGCGGCGTGTCTTGGAACACCGATTTCGTTACCACCACGGGCAATGTCGTGGTCGACCTACTGCATAACTTCCACCTGGAATGCGGTGCCCGCCTGCACAAACTGCGGGTTTACGAGACCATGAAGACCGACACGGGCCGCGAGGTCTGCGGCTATCTCTTGGTGCGCGGCTCCGTGCACGCCCATTCCTATGCGCTGGCCCTGAAGCAGATCACTGGCGTTGCCATCGAGAAGATGCTGCCGACCCCGAACATCAACCTCAGCAAGATTCCTGAGTGTCAGAAGTACCTCGACGAGGGCTCGCACCGCCGCCTCTACACCTGGAGCGAGACCGACTACAAGTCGATCGCGGGCCTGTGGAACAGCAGCGAGGGCGCGCTCCCCGGTGACCCGCCGGGCGAGCTCGAGGTGGTGGACGGCATGCCGGAAGGCGGCAAGATCCACGACCTGACCGGCGTCGCCTCGGCCTTCACGCCCGACTACGCGCCCGAAGAAATGTTCGAGATCGCGACCAAGCTCTACAAGGCGTCGCGCTAACCGGTTCGACGGGACGGGGAGGAAATTCCCTCTCCATCATTGCGAGGCGACGCCGTCGCCGCGGCAATCCAGGGACGCCGCGTTCCTGGATTGCTTCGCTCCGCTCGCAATGACGGCGGAGACATTCATAGGAACCGTGCTCTGGCACGGCGCAGTCATGCAAGGGCTGCGGCGCTTCAGGCTAGCCTGGTCAGCTTGGCTGCTTTGCTTGACTCGCCCATTTTACGGGTCCATTCTTTCGAACAAGATGTTCGATATACCGAACGCGTTCGAGGGACTTTCCGTGGCATCGCCTTTTGCCGCCGCGCGCATCCACCATCACCGGGAAACCCATACGCCCACGAGCCTCGTGGTCAGCTTTCCGGACGACCAGCCGCTTGCGATGGATTCCGGCGTGCCGCTGGCTCCGCTGACGATCGCCTACCAGACCTATGGCACCCTGAATGCCGACCGATCCAATGCGGTGCTGGTGTGCCATGCCCTGACGGGCGACCAGCATGTCGCCAATGTGCATCCGGTCACCGGCAAGCCCGGCTGGTGGGACGTCCTGGTAGGCCCAGCCAAGCCGATCGACACCGACCGCTATTTCGTCATCTGCTCCAACGTGGTCGGCGGCTGTCTCGGCTCGACGGGCCCCGCGTCGCTCGATCCCGCGGGCCGCGTTTATGGGCTCGACATGCCGGTGGTCACCATCCGGGACATGGTGCGGGCCCAGGCCATGCTGGTCGACCACCTCGGCATCGACACGCTGTTCTGTGTCGCCGGCGGCTCGATGGGCGGCATGCAGGTGCTGCAATGGGCGGCACTGTTCCCACAACGCGTCTTTGCCGCCATGCCGATCGCCACCGCGGCCCGCCATTCGTCGCAGAACATCGCCTTCCACGAGGTCGGCCGGCAGGCCATCATGGCCGACCCCGACTGGTGCGGCGGCCGCTACATCGATGCCGCCACGCGCCCCGAGAAGGGCTTGTCGGTCGCCCGCATGGCGGCGCACGTCACCTACCTGTCCGACCAGGCCCTGCATGCGAAGTTTGGCCGCCGCCTGCAGGACCGCGCCGCCCCGACCTTCTCGTTCGACGCCGACTTCCAGGTGGAAAGCTACCTGCGCTACCAGGGGCGCAGCTTCGTCGACCGTTTCGACGCCAATTCCTACCTCTACATGACGCGCGCCATGGACTACTTCGACCTCGCGGCCGATTACGGCGGCGTGCTGGCCCATGCCTTCAAGGGCACGGCGACGCGCTTCTGCGTGGTGTCGTTCACGTCCGACTGGCTGTTCCCGACCTCGGATTCGCGCGCCGTCGTGCATGCGCTGAATGCCGGGGGTGCCTCGGTGTCGTTTGTCGAGATCGAGACCGACAAGGGCCATGACGCCTTTCTGCTCGACATCCCGGATCTCGTGGCGACCAGCCAGGGCTTCCTCGATGCCGCAGCGCGCGCCCGGGGCCTCGGTTGAGATGATGGCCCGCATCACCGGCCAAACCTTCGGCATCCGCCGGCCGGCGCCGCTCACCGTCGCGGACGCCCGCAGCGACCATCGCCTCGTGGCCGACATGGTGCGGCCCGGCAGCCGGGTGCTCGACCTCGGCTGCGGCGACGGGGCGCTGCTGCGCCTGCTGGCCGACACCCGCGAGGTCGACGGGCGGGGCCTCGAACTGTCCCAGCGCGGCGTCAACGATTGCGTCGCCACGGGCTTGTCGGTGATCCAGGGCGATGCCGACACCGACCTCGACGCTTACCCGGACGACGCCTTCGATTATGTGATCCTCAGCCAGACCCTGCAGGCGACGCGGCGGCCCAAGGTGGTGCTCGAGAACCTGCTGCGCATTGGCCGCCATGCCATCGTGTCGTTCCCCAATTTCGGCCATTGGCGGGTGCGCCTCGACATCGCATGGCGGGGCCGCATGCCGGTCAACGATCGCTTGCCCTACAGCTGGTACGACACACCCAACATCCATTTCTGCACCGTGCGGGATTTCCTCGATCTCGCCGCCGCGGTCGGCGCCCGCATCGAACGCGGCGTGGTGCTCGACCGTGCCGGCCGGCCGATGCGCGACGCGACGCCCTGGTGGGTGTGGAACATCTGGGGCGAGCAAGCCGTGTTCCTGCTCAGCCGCGGCCCGGCGCCGTTGGTCAAACCGTAACCCTGCCGGTCGAAAGTGCCTGGTTTCGCTGCGAGAAACGCAGATGACCCCGCTTCCTTAACGTCACTCTCAGGTGTCGATGCTTGGCTACCCCTAACAAGGGGAAGCCGATGTCGCCTGCACCGCATAAACCCGCACCGGTCCGGTTTGGAATCGCGGCGCGGCTCAGCGCCGCCTTCCTGGGCCTTGCGGGGCTGGCCGCCGTGGCGGGCGCATCGTCGTCCTGGTTCTCGCTGCAAAGCGCCGGCATCGTCAGCGCGCTCGGATCGCGCACCTTGCCGACCGTCACGGCCTCGCTGTCCTTCGCCCGGCAGAATGCCATCCTGGCCGCCGAGGCCCCGGGGCTGGCGTCGCAAACCAGCCTGGGCGGCCTCGCCCAGCACGCCGAGCAGATCGACGGCATGCTGGCGGCCCAGGCCGAGGGTCTCGCACGCCTGCGGGGCAGGGTCGGCGTGCCGGACCAGTTGGAAGCGATCGAGCGGCACAACCGGGACCTCGCGCCCAAGATCGCCGACCTGAAGGCCGCCGCGGCCGAGCGGATCGGCGTGGCCGACAAGATGCAGGTGGCGGTCGGGGAAGCCCTGTCGCGCTACCAGGACCTGATGGATTTCGTCAGGCCGCTCCAGGAAGCCTTGCAGACCGCGGTCGGCGGCGACATCGACGCCCTCGGCAAGGGCAACAGCGGCGCCACCCAGACGCTGGCCACCGACCTGAAGACGCTTCAGGCCGCCATGGACGTCCAGGCCAACGCCAATCTCGCCTTCGGCATGCTGTCGGCGGTCGCCAACGCTTCCGACAGCGCCCTGTCGGACATCGGCACCCAGTATAATTGGGCCGAGGTTTATCTCGGTAAGGGCCTGAAGGCCTTCGGCAGCGGCGCCGACGCCGACCGGCTGGCGCCGCTCGTCAAGGCGCTGCTCGACATCGGGGCCGGGCCGAGCGGCGTCTTCACCCTGCGCAACCAGGCCACCGACATCGGCGGCCGCGTCAACGGGCTGCTGAACGACCTCAATGCGGGCTCTGCCGTGCTGAGCGAAGACGTGAAGGTGCTGGTCCACACCGAAGAAGACCTGGCCCAGAAGGCCGTCGATCGCTCGGCTGCGGTGACGCGCCAGACGCTCGGCGTCAACGCCGCCACCAGCGGCCTGGTGATCGTGGCGGCCTTGCTGATCGGCATCGTTTATGTGCGCCGCTCCATCACGCGCCGGCTGATCCGGCTGGCCGGGGTGATGGGCCGGCTGGCCGCGGGCGATCGCACCGCCACGGTGGCGACCGGCGGCCGCGACGAGATCACCGCCATGGCGGCGGCCGTGGGCGTGTTCCGGGACAACATGCTGGCCGCCGACAGGCTGGCCGGCGAAGCGAGCCGGTTGACGGCCCAGCGCGAGGCCGAGCGTGCGGCCACCGAGCGCGAACGGGCGCTCGCGGCCGAACAGCAGGCCACAGTGGTGCAAGGCCTCGCCAGGGGGCTGACCGACCTCGCCCATGGCAAGCTGTCGCAAGAGATCGTGACACCCTTCGCGCCAGACTACGAAAGCCTGCGGCTCGACTTCAACGACGCGCTCGGCCGCCTGCGGGCCGCGATGCGCGAAGTGGTGGAGAATGCCGACCAGTTGCGCAGCGGCACCGATGAGATCGCCGGCGCGGCCGACGACCTGTCGCGCCGCACCGAGAACCAGGCCGCCAGCCTCGAGCAAACCGCCGCGGCCCTCGGCGAGGTGACGGGCGCCCTGCGCAAGACCGCCGACGGCGCCGTTCATGCGCGCGACATCGTGGGTGCCGCCAAGGCCCATGTGGAACAATCCGGGAAGGTCATCCAGGATGCCGTGGCGGCGATGGGCGCCATCGAGGCCTCGTCGGGCGAGATCGGGCAGATCATCGGCGTGGTGGACGAGATCGCCTTCCAGACGAGCCTGCTGGCGCTGAACGCCGGCGTCGAGGCGGCGCGGGCCGGCGAGGCGGGCCGCGGCTTCGCGGTGGTAGCGTCGGAGGTCCGCACCCTGGCGCAACGCTCCGCCGAAGCCGCCAAGCAGATCAAGGCGCTGGTATCGGCCTCGCGCACCCAGGTGTCGCACGGGGTGGCGCTCGTCGGCCAGGGCGGCATCGCGCTCGAGCGCGTGTTGAGCGAGGTGAGCGAGATCAACGCCATCGTGAGCGAGATCGCCCGTGCCGCGGGCGAGCAAACGCTCGGGCTCGAGCAGGTCAACGTGGCCGTGACCCAGATGGACCAGGTGACCCAGCAGAACGCCGCCATGGTGGAGGAAACCACCGCGGCCAGCCATCACCTGGCCCAGGAGATCGCGGCGCTGACGCGTTCGATGGGACGCTTCCAGCTCGGCGACGCCGCCCCGGCCGCCGTGGCCCATCCGCCCCGCCAGGCGGCCTCCCGGCCGGCCGTCGCATCGCGGGGCCGGACCGGCGGGGCCGCGACGGCCCTTATGGCCGAGGCCGAGGTTGACGAGGGCTGGTCGGAGTTCTGACCGTCAGTCGGCCGGTCGCCACCGCACGCTGCCGGCCGGCTCCCAGGGGCCGCCACGGTACCACCACAGGTCGAGGCCGATCAGCGCGCCCGTCTGCTCGACGGCACCGGCCGCCAGCGCCTCAAGCGTGACCCGGGCCTGCTCGGGCTTCACCTTGTTCTGGACCGTCACATGGGCGCGAAAACCCTGGCGGTCCTGCGCCGTCAGCCAGGGGCCCCAGGCGGCCACGAGCCCTTGACGTAACGCCATCAGGGCCGGGCACACCACCTCGATGGCGACGCCGCGACCCAGAAACCTGAGTTCTCCGGTGCGGTACGGCAGCACGGCTCCGGCTTCACGGTCGAGGCGCTCCAGGATCGCGTCATGTTCCACCCCGGGCAGGGCGTGGAACAGCGTCAGGTGGGCCGGCACGATGTTGAGCTTGGCCGGGAAATACCGGTCGCGCAAAGCCTGGAACCACGGCCCGGACACGGCATCGAAGGCGGCCGTCAGGATCAGCGGGTCAGCCGGCATGGTTCAAACCCGCTCGCGCTTCAGAGCCCCGAGCCGATGCCAGATGAACCAGGCCCCGGCCAGAACCACGACGACCACGATGACGGCATCGAACTTGTGGAAGGTGGCGCGCAGTTCGGGGTTCTTGTCCCATTGGTCGCCGAGGCTCGACCCCACCCAGGCCAGCAGGTAGCACCAGATCCAGGACCCCACGAAGGTATAAAGGTGGAACGGCAACAGCGGCATGCGGGCGATGCCGGCCGGCAGCGCGATAAAGGTCCGCACCACCGGCAGCAGCCGGCACACGAAGACCGTGATGCCGCCGTACCGCGCGAAGAACCGCTCGGCCCAGTCGATGTCGCGGCGCGTCACCAGCACGCGGCGGCCCCAGCGTTCGACCGCCGGCCGGCCGCCCCGTGCCCCAACCGCATAGGCGATGGCGGACCCGAGGTTGCAGCCGAGCGCGCCGGCGGTCGCCAGCGCCCATAAGCTGAAACGGCCCGTCGAGGCGAGGTAGCCCGCGAACGGCATGATGATTTCCGACGGCAGCGGGATGCAGGCCGATTCGACCGCCATCAGGAACGCCACGCCGACATGGCCCGTGGTGTCGATGATGGCCGTGATGACGGACGCCAAGGCGGCGATGATTGGTTCCAGCACCCGATCGGTTCTCCGAAGCGTTTCGCCGCTTCTGCCATCGAACGGCCGGCGACGCGACCAGAAAGGCGTACCGGCTCGGCCGATACGGGCTCGGCCTTACCAATCGGCGCTGCGCGGCGCCCGTCCGGCGATCTCGTCGAGGCGCGCCCGCGTGGCGCCCGCCAGATCGGCCGGCAGCCCGTCGAGGGGAAAGAAGCGCCGCTCGGCGATCTCGAGGTCAGGCCCCGGCAACGTGGCGGGCCGCTCGAAGGCGCGCGCCACGAACACCGCCACATGGTCGCGCCGCGACGCCTGCCGGTTGAAGAACATCCCGTGCAGCGTCATCGGCCCTGTGACCGCGACGCCCGTTTCCTCCCGGGTTTCACGCCGGGCCGCGTCCTCGAGGGTTTCTCCCGGCTCGACGCCGCCGCCCGGCAGGTACCAGCCCTTGAGGTAGGAGTGCTTCACCAGCAGCACCCGTTCCTCGGCATCGATCGCCACCACCCGGGCGCCGAGCGTCATCGGCCGGACCAGGCGGGCCGCCAGGTGGATGGCCGGGCTGGCGAAGGGCATCAGGACGGCGGGCAGGCGAATGAAACAAACCTCCACGAATGCGGGCTCCGCGACACAATGGCCCGCCGGGCGCGCGGCGCCAACCCTCGTTCGGGTGATGCGAGGCTCAGCCGCTCCTCGGGCGGCTTGACCGCCGCGTGAGGGCACGTCACAGGACTGCTCCGTGACCTTTCTGCTCGCCCACCTGTCGGACGCCCACATCGGGCCCCTGCCGACGCCCCGCTACCGCGACCTGCTGGGCAAGCGGCTGACCGGCTACATCAACTGGAACCGGCGGTCCAAGCTGCACGACATGGCCGTGCTGGCGCGCCTCGTCGACGACATGCGGGCCCAGAACCCCGACCACACGGCCATGACGGGCGACATCCTGAACATCGGCCTGACGGCGGAATTTCCCTTTGCGCGAGACTGGCTGGCCGGGCTCGGGCCCACCCATGACGTCAGCTTCGTGCCCGGCAACCACGACGCCTATACGCGCTCCTCGGCCAAGCACATCTCGGCCACCTTCGCGCCCTGGACCTCCGACCAGGCGCCCGGGCCGGCCCGCGAGGTGGCCTTCCCGTATTGGCGACGGCGTGGCGACGTGGCGCTGATCGGCCTGTCGTCGGCGATCCCCACGGCGCCGTTCCTGGCCTCGGGCGCGCTCGGCCACGAACAGCGCGACGCCTTTGCGGCGCTGCTCGACGATGCGGCCCGGCAGGGCCTCGCGGCCGTCGTGATGGTGCACCACCCGCCCAACGAGGACGGGGCTTCGACCGGGCGCGGCCTGCGCGACGCGCGCAAGTTCGAGGACATCATCGCGCACCATGGGGCCGAACTGGTGATCCACGGCCACAACCACCGCTCGAGCGTGGCGCTGCTCGAAGGGCCGCGCGGCCCCGTGCCGGTGGTGGGCGTCGAATCCTGCTCGGCCGTGCCCGGCACGCCGGGGCACCGTGCCGCCTACCACCTGTTCCGCCTGGACCGCCAGGGGGCGGGCTGGACGATCGAAGGGCAGAAGCGCAGCTTCGATCCGGTGTCGGGCGGCTTCTCGGTCGAAGCGAAACTCGACCTCAGCCGGTCTCACTGAGGAGGTCGGCCTCGACCGCCGCCAGCACGGGAGCCCAACGTCCGGGCTCCGGCTGCCGGTGGATCCGCATCGTCGGATACCAGGGCGACGCAGCGCCATCGGCCATCCAGCGCCAGTCCGCGTCGTGCTTCAGCAGCAGGGTCACCGGCCGGGCGAGCGCCCCCGCCAGATGGGCCACCATCGTATCGACCGTGACGACCCGGGCCACGCCGGCCACCAGGGCCGCCGTTTCCGCGATGCCCGGCGGGCAGCCGTCAGGGTTGAGGCAGGGCAGGGGCGCCCGGCCTGGCACCAGCGACACGCAGGGACGCGCTTCGGCAAGACGTGACAGAAGAGCGGGCGGCACTTCGCGGGCCTTGTCCCAATCGCCCACCTGCCAGCAGAGCCCGAGCGTGCCGGGCGGCAAGGCCGCAGCAGGGGGGCCGGCGAGGGTGGGCGGCGGACAGGCCTCGGGTCGCAGCCGCAACGCGAAGCCGAGTTCCATCACCTCGATGTCGCATTCCGACGGCGGCACGGGGGCCGCGACATCGAAGGCGATCACCCGGGCCAGCCCCGGCATGCGGGAGAGCAACGGCACGAGGGCGGGCTGGCATTCCAGGCTGACGGAGGCCGCCCGCGCCGCCAGGGCCGGCAGAAAGCGGGCGAATTGCAGCGTGTCGCCAAGGCCGTGATAACAGCGCACCAGCACGTGACGTCCGGCGAACGAGCGACCGTCCCACACCCAGCGCAGGTGGTAGGGCAGGCGAGGATCGTCGCGGGTCGCAGGGTCATGCGCGGCCAGCACCGCGGCATTGACGGCCCAGGCGGCCTCGAAATCGCCCCGGCGCATCGCGGCGAGCCAAGCCCCGTGCAGATCCGTCGCCGTCATCATCGCGTCCCGAACCGAGCCAGGTAAAGCGACGGGGTTATCGCGATCTGCGGATGCACCGAGCTTTACTCGCGCTCCCACAAACATGCTAGTGTGCCCCCAACATCAAGGCGAGAGCGGCGAAGCCGCCACGCAGTCCGGAGGGGACCCCATGAAATCGCTCGTACTCTCGTTGCTCGCCGGCGCCTGCATGGTGGGCGTCGCGCAGGCTGCCGGCCCGGAGGTCGTGTCGGGCCCGAGCGCCGATGCGCAGTGCTTCGTGCCGTGGACGGCCCAAACGAAATTCTTCAAATACGCCAAGAAGCCGGGGCCCTACCGGGTCGCGCTCGCCAACGGCTTCATCGGCAACACCTGGCGCATTCAGATGGTGAAGACCGCCAAGGCCTATGCGGAGCAGCCCGAGGTCAAGGCCGAGCTGAAGGAGTTCAAGGTCGTCTCCACCGGCGAGGACATCGCGGCGCAGATCTCGGCCATCAACAACTTCATCGACTCAGGCTACGACGCCGTCGTGGTCGACGCCCAGAACCCGACCGCCTTCAAGGCGGTTGTGCGTCGCGCCAAGCAGGCCGGCGTGGTGCTGGTGGCGTTCGACAACACGATCGACACCGACGAAGCCATCAACGTCAACGTCGACCAGGAAGGACTCGGCAAATATTGGGGCGACTGGCTGGTCAAGAGCCTGCCGAACGGCGGCCGCATCCTGGAAGTGCGCGGCGTTGCCGGCACCTCGGTCGACAACGATCGCCACAAAGGCATTCAGGATACGCTGAAGGCCTCGGGCAAGCCCTTCGAATCGGTCGAGGTGGTGGGCAAGTGGGACGACGGCACCTCGCAGAAGGTGGCGGCCGACGCCATCGCGGTGAACAACAAATTCGACGGCATGACGTCCCAGGGCGGTTCCACCGGCATGGTGCGGGCCTTCATCGACGCCGGCCTGCCGCTGGTGCCGGCCGCGGCCGAAACCGAGAATGGTTTTCGCAAGCTTTGCCTGACGAACGGCGACAAGGGCCTGAAATGCGCGTCCGGCGGCACCGGGCCGGCGCAGGTCGCGGTGGCGATCAAGACGGCGCTGGCGGCGCTGCACGGCGACGTGGTGCCGCAATCGATCCGGCTGCCGCTCGCCCATGTCGAGGCGCCCGACTTCAAGGCGGGCGACAACACCTTCCCGAACCAGACCGACAACTTCTTCGTCGGCAACGCCTTCCCGACCTGCGGCATCAATTTCACCGCGCAGGAGATCATGGGGCAGTCGGAAGGCAGCCAGTAAGGCGCACGCACGCGAGGGCACGGCCGCCATGTCGCTCCCCGGTGAGGCCGCGCCCCTGCTGCGCCTGCGGGGCATCGACAAACGCTATGGCGGCGTGCAGGCGCTGACCGGCGTCGATCTCGACGTCGAGGCCGGCCGCATCCACGCCATCCTGGGCGAGAACGGCGCCGGCAAGTCGAGCCTGATCAAGTGTATGGCCGGGGTGGTGCAGCCCGAGGCCGGCACCATGGCGGTGGACGGCCAGCCGGTGCGCTTCGCTTCGCCGATGGCCGCCAATGCGGCCGGGGTGGTGTGCATCTTCCAGGAATTGTCGCTCGTGCCGGACCTGAGCGTCGCCGACAACATCCTGATCTCGAACCCGCCGCGGCGCTTCGGCATGATCGACCGCGGCGCCCAGCGCCGTCGCGCCGAGGCCGCGCTGGCCCGGGCCGGGGCGGCCGACATCCATCCCATGGCGCTCGTCAAGGACCTGCCGCTGTCGCGTCGCCAGCTCGTCGAGATCGCCAAGGCGCTGGCCCGCAACCCCCGCCTGCTCATCCTCGACGAGGCCACCTCGGCCCTGACGGCCGCCGATGTCGAAACCGTGTTCCGGGTGCTCAAGGATCTGCGGCAGGAGGGCCTCGGGCTCGTCTACATTTCCCACCGCATGCACGAGATCGCCGAACTCGCCGACACCTGCAGCGTGTTCCGCAACGGCCGCCACGTCGAAACCTTCGCGGCCGGCACCAAATCCGACGACGCGGTGGTGCGGATGATGATCGGCCGCGACTATACACACGTCTACCCGCCGAAGCCGGCGCCGGTGCCGGCCGCGGTGCAGCCCGTGCTCGAGGTGCGCGACCTCGGCTGGAACGGGGTGCTGGATGGCATCGATGTCACGCTGCGTCCCGGCGAGATCCTTGGCCTCGGCGGCCTCGACGGGCAAGGGCAGCGCGAGCTGCTGCTGGCGCTGTTCGGCGTGCTGCGCGGCGTTTCGGGCGCCATCCGGATCGACGGGCATGCCGTCAACCTCCACAATCCGAGCGACGCCAAGGCGCCGCGCAACGCCGTGGCGCTGATCCCCGAAGACCGCAAGACCGAAGGGCTGATGCTGCCGATGAGTGTCAGCCAGAACCTGTCCTTCGCGGCGCTCAACCGGGTGTCGCGCGCCGGCATCGTCGACCGCGCGATCGAACGCCGCCGCGTGGCCGAGATGGTGGCGATGCTGGCGATCAAGACCGCCGACCCGGACACCACGCCGGTCGGCACCCTGTCGGGCGGCAATCAGCAGAAGGTGGTGATCGCCAAATGGCTGATGAACGACCCGAAGATCATCCTGCTGAACGATCCCACCCGAGGGATCGATGTCGGCACCAAGCAGGAAATCTACCGCCTGCTGCGCCGGCTGGCCGCCGAGGGCGCGGCCATCATCCTGTATTCGACGGATTATGCCGAACTGATGGGCTGCTGCGACCGCGTTCTGGTGATGGTTGAGGGGCGCATCGGGCGCGAGCTCGTCGGCGCCGACATCACCGAACATGCCCTTGTGGCCAGCGCGCTCGCCATGGATTCGCACGGTGCCGCCGTGGGAGCCTCGGTATGACCGTGTCGCGCCGCGGCGCGGATTGGCGCTTCCGCTTCGCCGCGCAACGCACGACGCTCTCGGCCCTGATCGTGTTTGTTGTCATCTTCGCACTTTATGGGCTCAATCACGAAAGCGGCTTCTCGCCCAACGTGCTGCAGACCGCAGCCAACAAGGGCGTGCTGCTGGCCCTGGTGGCCGTGGCCCAGACCTTTGTGGTGCTGACGGGCGGCATCGACCTGTCGGTGGGCGCCACCTTCATCCTGGCCGACTGTTTGGCCTCGACGATCGTGCTCGGCTCGCCGCTGATGACTGGGCTCGGCATTGCGGGGGTGCTGGCGGCCGGCCTCGCTTGCGGGCTCGCGAACGGCTTGCTGGTGGTTTACGGACGCCTGCAGCCTATCGTCGCCACGATCGCGACCGGCGCCATCTATTTCGGCTTCGCCCTCCTCCTCCGACCCAACCCGGGGGGCGACGTCAATGCCGATCTCGCCGATGCCGTCACGGGGCAGCTCACCGGCGGCATCCCGACCAGCACCGTCGTGCTGGCAGCGATCATGCTGCTCGTTTGGGTGCCGTTCCGCCGGTCGTTCTGGGGCCGGGCCGTTTACGCGGTCGGCTCCTCCGAACCCTCGGCCTATATGTCGGGCCTGCCGATCGGATCCGCCAAGCTTTTGGCCTACGGGCTCGCGGGCCTGTTTTCCGCCCTGGGGGGCCTCATGCTGGCCTTCATCACCTATTCGGGCGAAGCCTCGTCATCCAATGCGGCCACCTACACGCTCAATTCCATCGCCGCGGTGGTGATCGGCGGCGTGTCCTTGTTCGGCGGCTCGGGCAGTGCGATCGGAGCGATCTTCGGCGCCTTCATCTTCCGCACCATCAACGACCTCCTGTTCGTGTTCAACCTCGATCCCCTGTGGCAGCCGCTGTTCCTCGGCTTCGTGCTGCTCGGCGCCGTGTCGCTCGGCGCGGTGCGCCTGCTGCGGTTGCGCAACCGCCTGGACTTGTTCGACCGATGACGGTTGTGCCTCCGCCCGCCCGCGCCGTACCGCGCTGGCTACGACGCCTCGACCCCGCGGTGCTGACGGCCTGCGGCTGCATCGTGGCGCTTCTGCTCGTCGGCAGCCTGTATTCTCGGTCGTTCCTGTCGCCCAACTACCTGCTGCAACAGCTCCAGGTCGGCAGCTTCCTGGCCATCATCGCCACCGGCATGATGATCGTGGTGCTGCTCGGACAGATCGACTTGTCGGTGCCCTGGGCGGTGGCGGTCGGCGGCATGATGTCGACGGCCGCCGCCGCCTACGGCCCGGCGGGCTCGGCCTTGGCGATCCCGTTCGGCGTGCTGTGCGGCCTCGCCCTCGGGCTCGTCAATGGGATCGGGGTGGCCTACCTGCGGGTGCCGTCGATGATCTTCACGCTCGGGGTCGATGCCGTCGCCCAGGGGCTGATGATCCTGCGCACCGGCGGGGCGGCGCCGCAGGACATGGCGACGCCCGCCATGCAGGTGCTGGCGACCGGCCACGCCATCGGCGGCGTGCCCAATGCGGTCTGGGTGTGGGTCGTGATCGGGGCCGCGACCGTATTCCTGCTCAACCGGACCACCTTCGGCCGCGCCGTCTACGGCATCGGCAACCAGGAACGATCGGCCTACCTGTCCGGCATCCGCTCGCAGCGCGTGGTGTTGATCGCTTTTATGCTGTCGGGCGGGCTCTCGGCCCTGTCGGGCACCCTGCTGGCGGGCTATTCGACCAAGGCCTACCAGGGCATGGGCGACCCCTATCTGTTGCCCGCCATCGCGGCCGTCGTGCTGGGCGGCACTTCGATCATGGGCGGGCGCGGCTCCTATCTCGGCACAACCGCGGGCGTGATCCTGATCACGCTGCTGCAGTCGATCCTGTCGGTCATGCAGATGTCCGATGCCAGTCGCCAGATCATCTATGGGGTCGTCATCCTGAGCATGCTGCTGCTTTACGGCCGTTCGCCGCGCTCGGGGCGCTGACCCGGGGACGTCACGCCGCGGCTTGACAAACCTAGAAACTGCGAAACGACCCCTTGGCAGCACGCGCGTGACCGGCTACAAGCCAATCCTCTAACCATCGAATTCCCACATCGGGGTTTCGCTTCGATGTGATGGAAAGGCCGGCATCTCCACGAGGGCAACCCGTGGTGGGTGTTGGATTTGTCCTGTCCAAGACTGCTGGTGGGGTTCGGCTTCGTGTCGCGCCCCTTAATCCGACCGGGCCAGCATAGACGGGGAAGAGCCGGATGTTTCGCGGTCGTGGGCGTGCCCGCAACCGTGGTTTGGTTTGGACCCTCTGTCCAGTACGGCCTCCGGGCCCGCTGGAGGGCAGGCACAAGAAGGTGCCGGGAGAACGCCGCAGCTGCGGTGAGGTTCCCGGGACCATGTGCAGCGGCGGGGCCCCGGGTTCCGCCCTTACGGAGAGTGTGCTGTGGACAGAGCGGAAAAGAAGGAGTTCGTCGCGACGCTGAACGATGTCTTCACAAAGACATCGGTGGTCGTGGTGGCTCGCTATTCCGGCCTGACCGTCGCCCAGATGCAGAATCTGCGCAAGCAGATGCGTGCCGCTGGCGCGACCGTCAAGGTCGCCAAGAACCGCCTCGCCAAGATCGCTCTCGAAGGCACGGATGTCGCCTCGATCGGGTCGCTGATGAGCGGCCCGACCCTGATCGCCTATTCGGACGATCCGGTAGCGGCACCGAAAGTGGCCGTGGCCTTTGCCAAGGAATCCGACAAGTTCGTGATCCTCGGCGGCGCCATGGGCAAGACGGCCCTGGACCTCAAGGGCGTGCAGTCGCTTGCGACCTTGCCGTCCCTCGACGAACTGCGTGGCAGGATTGTGGGCCTCATCCAGGCTCCCGCCACCAAGCTCGCTCAGCTCAGCACCGCTCCGGCGGCCAAGCTGGCGCGCGTGTTCCAGGCCTATGCCGATCGAGACGCGGACGCGGCTTAAATCGGCGCTGCCTTTGCGCAGCGCCCAAGCGGCATCTTGCATTCAACCAACCCAAACCTGATATCGGATATTCCCAATGGCAAATCTTGAAAAGATCGTCGACGACCTGTCGTCGCTGACCGTCCTCGAGGCGGCCGACCTCGCGAAGCTCCTCGAAGAAAAGTGGGGCGTCTCGGCCGCTGCGGCCGTTTCGGTTGCGGCCGGTCCGGCTGCCGCCGCTGCGGCGCCGGTCGAAGAGCAGACCGAGTTCACCGTGATGCTCACGGCTGCTGGCGACAAGAAGATCGAAGTGATTAAGGAAGTGCGCGCCATCACGGGCCTGGGCCTCAAGGAAGCCAAGGACCTCGTGGAAGGCGCTCCGAAGGCCGTCAAGGAAGGCGTGTCGAAGGATGACGCCGCCAAGCTCAAGGCCCAGCTCGAGAAGGCCGGCGCCAAGGTCGAACTCAAGTAAGGACGCTGATGCGAATGCGTCTTACGGCGCCGTTTCGCATCTTCGCGTGAATCGAGGTCTCGGGGGCATCCTCCCCGGGACCTTTCCTGCGTTTGTGCCCTGCACGGATGCGGCGTGACGACACCTTCAAGCCGAACCGGTTCCAACCGGCTCCGCCTGGAGGTGGGTGTCACCTTCCAAGAAACGATCGCGGCTTCGCGCCGCGACCAATGCCGGGTGTTCAGGTCTCCACCGGTGTTGGCAAGCTGTTCCGAAACGGGCGTCGGGTACGGCAGGCGGCTTTCGAGCCGCGAGAGGCGGATGGTGCGAGGAACAACATGGCGCAAGCGTTCACTGGCCGTAAACGGGTTCGTAAGTTCTTCGGCCATATCCGCGAGGTCGCGGAAATGCCGAACCTCATCGAGGTGCAGAAGGCTTCCTACGACCAGTTCCTGCTTGTTGACGAACCCGAAGGCGGCCGGCCCGACGAAGGGCTGGAATCGGTGTTCCGGTCGGTCTTCCCGATCTCCGACTTCGCCGGTACGGCGCTCCTCGAATTCGTGAAGTTCGAGTTCGAACAGCCGAAGTTCGACGTCGATGAGTGCCGCCAGCGCGGCATGACTTTCGCGGCGCCTTTGAAGGTGACGCTCCGCCTCATCGTGTTCGATGTGGACCCGGACACCGGCTCGAAGTCCATCAAGGACATCAAGGAGCAGGACGTCTACATGGGCGACATGCCGTTCATGACGATGAACGGCACCTTCATCGTCAACGGCACCGAGCGCGTCATCGTTTCGCAGATGCATCGCAGCCCCGGCGTGTTCTTCGATCACGACAAGGGCAAGAGCCATTCGTCGGGCAAGCTGTTGTTCGCCGCCCGCATCATCCCCTATCGCGGCTCCTGGCTCGACATCGAGTTCGACGCCAAGGACATCGTCTATGCCCGCATCGACCGGCGCCGAAAAATCCCGGCGACGTCGCTGCTGTATGCCCTCGGCATGGACGGCCAGGAAATCCTGTCGACCTTCTACAAGACCATTCCCTACACCCGCATCGGCACCGAATGGCGCGTGCCGTTCGACGCCGACCGCCTGAAGGGCGTCAAGGTCACCAACGACCTGATCGACGCCGACACCGGCGAGGTTGTGGCCGAGGCCGGCAAGAAGCTGACGGCGCGTTCGGTGCGCATGCTGGCCGAAAAGGGCGTCAAAGCCCTCAAGGCGCAGGACGACGATCTGTTCGGCCAATATATCGCCGAGGACCTGTACGACCCCAACACCGGTGAGATCTTCGCCGAGGCCGGCGACGAGATCACGATCAAGACCTTGCCGATCCTGCTCGGCTACGGTTTCGAAGAGCTGCCGCTGCTCGACATCGATCACATCAACATCGGCCCCTACATCCGCAACACGCTGAGCGTGGACAAGAACTCATCGCGCGAAGAGGCCTTGTTCGACATCTACCGCGTGATGCGCCCCGGCGAGCCGCCGACCATCGACTCGGCGCAGAACATGTTCGATTCGCTGTTCTTCGACCCGGAGCGCTACGACCTTTCGGCGGTCGGTCGCGTGAAGATGAACATGCGCATGGACCTCGATGCGCCCGACACGATGCGGACGCTGCGCAAGGAGGACATCCTTGCCGTGACCCGTGCGCTCGTCGACCTGCGCGACGGCCGTGGTGAGATCGACGACATCGATCATCTCGGCAATCGGCGCGTGCGCTCGGTCGGCGAGCTGATGGAGAACCAGTACCGCCTCGGTCTGCTGCGCATGGAGCGCGCCATCAAGGAACGCATGTCGTCGGTCGACATCGACACCGTGATGCCGCAGGACCTGATCAACGCCAAGCCTGCGGCGGCCGCCGTGCGCGAGTTCTTCGGCTCGTCGCAGTTGTCGCAGTTCATGGATCAAACCAATCCGCTCAGCGAGATCACCCACAAGCGCCGTCTTTCGGCGCTTGGCCCGGGCGGTTTGACCCGCGAGCGCGCCGGCTTCGAGGTGCGCGACGTGCATCCGACCCATTACGGCCGCATCTGCCCGATCGAGACGCCGGAAGGCCCGAACATCGGCCTCATCAACTCGCTCGCCACCTTTGCGCGGGTGAACAAGTACGGCTTCATCGAGGCGCCTTATCGCCGCGTGCGCGACAACGTCGTGTCGAACGAGGTCGTCTACCTGTCGGCCATGGAGGAATCCAAGCACTACGTGGCGCAGGCCAACGCCGTAATGGACGAGAACCAGACCCTCACCGAGGATCTGACGCTTTGCCGTCACGCCGGCGACGTGATGCTCGTGCCGCGCGAGCGCGTCGACTATATGGACGTGTCGCCGAAGCAGCTCGTGTCGGTCGCGGCCGCGCTGATCCCGTTCCTCGAGAACGACGACGCGAACCGCGCCCTGATGGGCTCGAACATGCAGCGCCAGGCGGTGCCGCTGGTGAAGGCCGACGCTCCCTTCGTGGGCACCGGCATGGAATCCGTGGTGGCGCGTGATTCGGGCGCCGCCATCGCGGCGCGCCGGGCCGGCATCGTCGACCAGATCGATGCCACCCGTATCGTCATCCGCGCGACCGACGAGATCGACCCGGCCAAGCCCGGCGTCGACATCTACCGGCTGATGAAGTTCCAGCGCTCGAACCAGTCGACCTGCATCAACCAGAAGCCGCTCGTCCGCGTCGGCGAGAAGGTCAACAAGGGCGAGATCATCGCGGACGGTCCCTCGACTGACCTTGGCGATCTGGCGCTCGGCCGCAACGTGCTGGTCGCCTTCATGCCGTGGAATGGCTACAACTTCGAAGATTCGATCCTGCTGAACGAGAAGATCGTCAAGGAGGACGTGTTCACCTCGATCCACATCGAGGAATTCGAAGTCATGGCCCGCGACACGAAGCTCGGGCCTGAGGAAATCACGCGCGACATTCCGAACGTGTCGGAAGAAGCGCTGAAGAACCTCGACGAGGCCGGCATCGTTTATATCGGTGCCGAGGTGATGGCCGGCGACATCCTGTGCGGCAAGATCACCCCCAAGGGCGAAAGCCCTATGACGCCGGAAGAAAAGCTGCTGCGCGCCATCTTCGGCGAGAAGGCCTCCGACGTCCGCGACACCTCGCTCCGCGTGCCCCCGGGCGTGCAGGGCACGATCGTGGAAGTGCGGGTGTTCAACCGCCACGGCGTCGACAAGGACGAGCGTGCCCAGGCGATCGAGCGCGAAGAGATCGAGCGGCTCGCCAAGGATCGTGACGACGAGCTCGCGATCCTGGACCGCAACGTTTACGCGCGCCTGGCCCAGGTGCTGTCCGGCAAGACCGGCATCGCCGGCCCGAAGGGCTTCAAGAAGGAAACCGTGCTGAGCCGCGAGATCGTGGGCGAGTTCCCGCGCTCCCAGTGGTGGCAGTTCGCGGTCGAGGACGACGCCGTGATGGGCGAGACCGAGGCAATGCGGAAGCAATACGACGAGTCGAAGAAGGGGCTCGAGAGCCGCTTCCTCGACAAGGTCGAGAAGCTGCAGCGTGGCGACGAGATGCCGCCCGGCGTGATGAAGATGGTCAAGGTCTTCGTCGCGACGAAGCGCAAGATCCAGCCCGGCGACAAGATGGCGGGCCGCCACGGCAACAAGGGCGTGGTGTCCAAGATCGTGCCGCAGGAGGACATGCCGTTCCTCGCCGACGGGACGCCGGTCGACATCGTGCTGAACCCGCTCGGCGTGCCGAGCCGCATGAACGTCGGCCAGATCCTGGAAACGCATCTCGGCTGGGCCTGCGCGGGCCTCGGCAAGCAGGTCAGCGACGCCGTCAACGCCTATATGCGGGCGGGTGCCAGTGAAACGAAGCCGCTGCGCGACACGCTGCACACGATCTATGGCGACAACCCGGAAGTGACCGAGCTCGACGATTCGAGCGTGTTGGAGCTGGCCCACAACCTGAAGCGCGGCGTGCCGATCGCGACCCCGGTGTTCAACGGGGCGCATGAGCCCGACATCGTCGAGATGCTGGAGCAGGCCGGTCTCGACGCTTCGGGGCAGGTGACGCTGCACGACGGCCGGACCGGCGAAGCCTTCGACCGCAAGGTCACGGTCGGCTACATCTACATGCTGAAGCTGCATCACCTTGTCGACGACAAGATCCATGCACGCTCGATCGGCCCCTACTCGCTCGTGACCCAGCAGCCGCTGGGCGGCAAGGCACAGTTCGGCGGTCAGCGCTTCGGCGAGATGGAGGTGTGGGCGCTCGAGGCCTATGGCGCGGCCTATACGCTTCAGGAGATGCTGACCGTGAAGTCGGACGACGTCGCGGGCCGGACCAAGGTCTACGAGTCGATCGTGCGCGGCGACGACACCTTCGAGTCGGGCATCCCGGAATCGTTCAACGTGCTGGTCAAGGAAATGCGCTCGCTCGGCCTCAACGTCGAGCTGACGCAGTCGGTCAAGATCGAGGGACCGACGGCCGAAGCCGCCGAATAATCCCGTTCCGCCGTCGTTGCGAGCGCAGCGAAGCATTCCAGGGCCGAGGCGCACCCCTGGATGGCTTCGTCGCTCCGCTCCTCGCAGGAACGGCCTTTGCATTCATCCGGCCGGTGTGTCGCACCGGTCGGGCCATGAGCCTGCCGCTTTCGTGAAGCAGGCCATGCGTAGGCGTACACGTCCGTAAGCGGGTGATGCCCCAGTCAGGCCTCACCCGGCTCAGGAGCACAGCATGAACCAAGAGGTCATGAATCTCTTTAATCCGGTCGTTCAGGCTCCGGCCTTCGACCAGATTCAGATCGCCATCGCGAGCCCGGAGAAGATCCTTTCCTGGAGCTTCGGGGAGATCAAGAAGCCGGAAACCATCAACTACCGGACCTTCAAGCCGGAGCGCGACGGGCTATTCTGCGCCCGCATCTTCGGGCCCATCAAGGACTACGAGTGCTTGTGCGGCAAGTACAAGCGCATGAAGTACAAGGGCGTCATCTGCGAGAAGTGCGGCGTCGAGGTGACGCTCAGCCGTGTCCGGCGCGAGCGCATGGGCCACATCTCGCTGGCCGCTCCGGTGGCGCACATCTGGTTCCTGAAGAGCCTGCCGTCACGCATCGGCCTGCTGCTCGACATGACGCTCAAGGATCTAGAGCGGATCCTCTATTTCGAATCCTACATCACCATCGAGCCGGGCCTGACGCCGCTCAAGGATCGTCAGCTGCTGTCCGAGGACGAGTACCTGCGGGCCCAGGACGAATACGGCCAGGATTCGTTCACCGCCATGATCGGCGCGGAAGCCATCCGCGAAATCCTGCGCAACATGGACCTGCAGCGGATCGCCGACGACCTGAAGGTCGAGATCTCCGAGGCCACCACCGAACTGAAGCCGAAGAAGCTCGCCAAGCGCCTGAAGATCATCGAGGCCTTCATGCATTCGGGCAACAAGCCCGAGTGGATGATCCTGACCGAGGTACCGGTCATCCCGCCGGACCTGCGCCCGCTGGTGCCGCTCGATGGCGGCCGCTTCGCCACCTCCGACTTGAACGACCTTTACCGTCGCGTCATCAACCGCAATAACCGCCTGCGCCGACTGATCGAGCTGCGCGCGCCCGACATCATCATCCGCAACGAGAAGCGCATGCTTCAGGAAGCGGTCGATGCGCTGTTCGACAACGGCCGTCGCGGCCGCGTCATCACAGGCGCCAACAAGCGTCCGCTGAAGTCGCTCAGCGACATGCTGAAGGGCAAGCAGGGCCGCTTCCGGCAGAACCTGCTCGGCAAGCGCGTCGATTATTCGGGCCGCTCGGTCATTGTGGTGGGTCCGGAGCTCAAGCTGCACCAGTGCGGCCTGCCGAAGAAGATGGCGCTCGAGCTGTTCAAGCCGTTCATCTATTCGCGCCTTGACGCCAAGGGCCTCTCCACCACGGTGAAGCAGGCCAAGAAGCTCGTGGAGAAGGAAAAGCCGGAGGTTTGGGACATCCTCGACGAGGTGATCCGCGAACACCCGATCATGCTGAACCGCGCCCCGACCTTGCACCGCCTCGGCATCCAGGCCTTCGAGCCGACGCTGATCGAGGGCAAGGCGATCCAGCTGCATCCGCTCGTTTGCGCAGCCTTCAACGCCGACTTCGACGGCGATCAGATGGCCGTGCACGTGCCGCTGTCGCTCGAGGCGCAGCTCGAAGCCCGCGTGCTGATGATGTCGACCAACAACATCCTGCACCCGGCCAACGGCTTGCCGATCATCGTGCCGTCGCAGGATATCGTTCTCGGGCTGTATTACGTTACGCTGATGCGCGACGGCGACGTCGGCCAGGGCATGATGTTCTCGAGCCAGGGCGAGATCGAGCATGCGCTCGCGACCAAGTCCGTGACCCTGCACACCAGGATCAAGGGCCGCGCCTGGACCTATGATGCCGAAGGCAACCGCGTGTCGAAGATCTTCGAGACGACACCTGGCCGCATGATCCTCGGGCAGCTGCTGCCCAACCACAACAAGATCCCCTTCGACGTCTCGAACAAGCTGATGACGAAGAAGGAAATCTCCAACATGATCGACACCGTCTACCGCAACTGCGGGCAGAAGGAGACGGTGATCTTCTGCGACCGGATCATGGCGCTCGGCTTCCGCGAAGCCTTCCGGGCCGGCATCTCATTCGGCAAGGACGACATGGTGGTGCCGGAAACCAAGCCGGCCATCATCGAGACCACCCGCTCGCTCGCCAAGGAATACGAGCAGCAATATAACGATGGCCTGATTACCCAGGGCGAGAAGTACAACAAGGTGGTCGACGCCTGGGCCAAGTGCTCCGACAAGCTGGCGGAAGAGATGATGCTGCGCATCTCGACCACCAAGAAGGACGAGCACGGCAAGGATCTGCCGGTGAACTCCATCTACATGATGGCGCATTCCGGCGCGCGTGGGTCGCCCGCCCAGATGAAGCAGCTCGCCGCCATGCGCGGCCTGATGGCGAAGCCGTCAGGCGAGATCATCGAGACGCCGATCATCTCGAACTTCAAGGAAGGCCTGACGGTTCTCGAATACTTCAACTCGACCCACGGCGCCCGCAAGGGTCTCGCCGATACCGCGTTGAAGACCGCGAACTCCGGCTATCTGACCCGTCGTCTCGTCGACGTCGCGCAGGACGCCATCATCACGATCCCGGATTGCGGGTCGGAGAACGGCATCCGCATGCGCGCCATCATCGACGCCGGTCAGGTGGTGGCTTCGCTGGCGATCCGCATCCTCGGCCGCACCACGGCCGAAGACCTGAAGAACCAGGACGGGAGCATCATCGTCAACAAGGACGAGATGATCCAGGAATGGCATATCGAGCGCATCAATGCGGCGGCCATCCAGGAGGTGAAGATCCGTTCGGTCCTCACCTGCGAGGCTAAGAACGGCGTTTGCGGCAAGTGCTACGGGCGTGACCTCGCGCGCGGCACCCCGGTCAACATCGGCGAAGCAGTGGGTGTCATCGCGGCGCAGTCGATCGGCGAGCCGGGCACGCAGCTTACCATGCGCACCTTCCACATCGGCGGTGCGGCGCAGATCGCGGACCAGAGCTTCGTCGAGTCGAACTTCGACGGCACGGTGAAGATTCGCAACCGCGCGGCGGCCCGCAACGGCGAGGGCGACCTGATGGTCATGGCCCGCAACGTCGCGATCGTCATCGTCGGTTCGGACGGAACCGAGCGCGCGGTGCACCGCGTGCAATACGGCACCCGCCTCAAGGTCGACGACGGCGATCAGGTGAAGCGCGGCCAGCGCATGGCCGAGTGGGACCCCTATACCCGCCCGATCATGACCGAAACGGACGGCTACATCGGCTACGAGGACCTGATCGAAGGCGCCTCGATGTCCGAGTCCATCGACGAGGCGACGGGTATCGCCAAGCGCGTCGTCATGGATTGGCGATTGAACCAGCGCTCGGTGAGCTTGAAGCCGGCGCTCGTCATCAAGGGCTCGGATGGCAAGATCATCAAGCTGCCGCGCGGCGGCGATGCGCGCTATCTGCTGCCGGTCGAGTCGATCCTGCCCTTCGATCCGGGTGCCAAGGTGAATGCGGGCGACGTCATCGCCCGTATCTCGATGGAAGGTGCCAAGACCCGCGACATCACGGGTGGTCTGCCCCGTGTGGCCGAGCTCTTCGAAGCCCGGCGCCCGAAGGACCATGCCATCATCGCGGAAATCTCCGGCACGGTGCAGTTCGGCAAGGACTACAAGAACAAGCAGCGCCTCTCCATCGTGCCGAGCGATGGCGACGGTGATGCGGTCGAGTATCTGATCCCGAAGGGAAAGCACATCCATCTCCAGGACGGCGACGTCGTGGACAAGGGCGACTACATCGTGGACGGCAACCCGGCGCCGCACGACATCCTGGCGGTCAAGGGCGTGGAAGAGCTCGCGGCCTATCTCGTCAACGAGATCCAGGAAGTCTATCGACTGCAGGGCGTGGCCATCAACGACAAGCACATCGAGGTGATCGTGCGGCAGATGCTGCAGAAGGTCGATATCGTCGATCCCGGCGACACGACCTTCCTGGCAAACGAGCAGGTCGACCAGACCGAACTCGAATATGCCAACAACCAGGTGCTGGCCATCGGGGGCAAGATCGCCACCGGGACGCCGGTTCTGCTCGGCATCACCAAGGCCAGCTTGCAGACGCGCTCGTTCATCTCGGCGGCGTCGTTCCAGGAGACCACCCGCGTCCTCACCGAGGCGGCCGTCAACGGCAAGATCGATACGCTCGAAGGCCTGAAGGAGAACGTCATCGTGGGTCGGCTCATCCCGGCCGGCACCGGGGCCGCCATGGCGCGCCTCCGTCGCATCGCCACCTCGCGTGACGAGCTGATCCTGCAGCAGCGCACCGAAGCCTCGAAGGCCCCGCTTCCGGCATTGCCGGCGGCCGAGTAGGGTTCGCGATCACGACACGAAAAAGGGGCGCCTCGGCGCCCCTTTTTTTTAACGCCGACGGCGGCCTGCCCGGGACGTCCGGCGCGGCTTACTTGGCGCCCGGAAGAACGGCGCTCAACACCTGCCGGGCCGTGTTCAACAGGATCGACCCTTCGCGCGGATCGCCCTTGGCCAGGCTCGACAGGAAGCCGCGCGCTTGTTGGAACTGGATGTGGGGCGGCAGCGGCGCTACCTCGGGGTCGGTCTTCACCTCAAGCACCACCGGCCTGTCGCTGGCCAGCGCCTCGTCCCAGGCGGCGCCCATCCGGGCGGGATCGTCCACATAAAGGCTCTTGAAGCCCAGCAACGCGCCGAACCGGTGGTAGGGGAAATCCGGGATCTGCTGGGACGCGTCGAACTTGGGATTGCCCTCCATGATCCGCTGTTCCCAGGTGACCTGGTTCAGATCCTCGTTGTTGAACACACAGACGATCCACGTCGGGTTCGCCCATTGCTTCCAGTATTTCTGCACCGTGATCAGCTCGGCCATGTTGTTCATCTGCATGGCCCCGTCGCCGACCAGCGCGATCACCGGCCGGTCCGGGTGGGCGAACTTGGCCGCGATCGCGTAAGGGACCGCCGCCCCCATGGAGGCGAGGCCACCCGACAGCGAGGCCATCATGCCGCGCCGCATCTTCAGGTCACGGCCGTACCAATTGGCGCAGGAGCCCGAATCCGAGGTGATGATGGCCCGGTCGGGAATGCGGGGTGACAGCTCCCAGGCGACGCGCTGCGGGTTGACCGGATCGGCCTTTGCCATGGCCCGGTCCTCGAGCACGGCCCACGAGTCCTTGACCCAGCCCTCGATCGACTCCCGCCAACCGCGATCGGTTTTCTGCTGCAGCAGCGGCAGCAACGCCTTCAGGGTTTCGGCGCTGTCCCCGACGAGGTTGACCTCCATCGGGTAGCGGATCGACAGCATATCGGGCTTGAGGTCGATCTGCACGCCGCGGGCCGCCCCCTCCTTGGGCAGGAACTCCGCATACGGAAAACCAGAGCCGATCATCAACAGCGTGTCGCACGCTTCCATCATCTTGGAGGAGGCTTGCGTGCCCAGGAGGCCGATGGTGCCCGTCACCCAGGGCAGGTCGTCGGGCAGGGCGGCCTTGCCGAGCAGCGCCTTGGCGACGCCGGCGCCAAGCACCTCCGCCACCGCGATCACCGCGTCGGTCGCCTGGAGCGCGCCTGCCCCGACCAGGATCGCGACCTTCTTGCCTTCGTTCAGCACGGTTGCGGCGGCGGCGAGGTCTGCCTCGTAGGGTACCACCTTCGGCTTGGCGAAGCCGACGCCGCTGAACACGGCGCCATGCTGGCGCGGCGGCTCCTCGTAGGGGAGGTCCTGCAGATCGTTCGGGAACACCAGCGCCGTGACCGACCGGCCACCGATGGCCGAGCGGATGCCGCGGTCGATGATGTGGCGCACCTGCGCCGGCACCATGGCGGTCTGCACGTAATCGGCCACATCCTTGAACATGGCCTGCAGGTCGACCTCCTGCTGGTAATGGGCGCCGAGCGCCGTGCGGGCCTGCTGGCCCACGATGGCCAGCACCGGCTGGTGGTCCGCCTTGGCGTCATAGAGGCCGGTCAACAGATGCGAGGCGCCAGGGCCCGAAGTGGCGAGGCAGACGCCAAGCTCTCCCGAGAATTTGGCATAGGCCGACGCCATGAAGGCGGCCATCTCCTCGTGACGGGCCTGGATAAATTCGATCTTTCCCGGGGCGCGCTGCAAGCCGCCCAGCACGCCGTTGATGCCGTCGCCGGGGTAGCCGAAGATCTTGCGCACCCCCCAGGCATGCAGGCGCTCGACCACGAAATCACCGACGGTTTGCGACATGGATGTTCACCGCGTTGGAACCAGACAGGCGGATGGGAAGCCCGCGACCGAAGCCACGTCGGCAACAGGAAAAGGCCGCCGTGCGGGCCGCCGGGACAAGACCGACCTGAAGCGTCAACGGCGTTTGACACCCGTCGTTCCGCGGCGCCGGCCGCCTTCGCCCGTTTCAAACGGCGACGGTCGGCCCCATGGTTCAGCGGGGCGCCGTCGCTAGACGGTGCGGGCTTCGACCAGCCGGCGCCACCGCACGGCCTTTTGCAGGGCGCGCGACAATTCATCGAGGGAATAGGGTTTTTGCAGGAGCGCGAACCCATGGGTTCCATCCTGGGCCAGGATCTGGCTGTAGCCACTCGTCAGCACCACCGGCAGGCCGGGATGACGGCGGCAGATCTCCTGCGCGAGGTCGATCCCGTTCATGCCCGGCATCACCACGTCGGAAAACACGACGTCGAAACGGCCGGCATCCTGATCGAGCAGCGTCAGCGCCACGGCGGCGTCGACCGCCAAGGTCGGGCGGAACCCGAGTTCGCCAAGCGTCTGCACCGCGAAGGCGCCGACGCCGGCATTGTCCTCCACCACCAGCACGCCGGTGCCATGCCCGTCCACCAGGGCCCGGTCGGCTTCGGGCTCCGCCGCCGCGACCGCGTCGAGGGTTCGCGGCAGGTAAAGGGTGAAGGTCGCACCTTGGCCCGGTTGGCTGGCGACGTCGACCTCGCCGCCCGACTGCTTGACGAAGCCGAACACTTGGCTGAGGCCGAGCCCCGTGCCCTTGCCGACCCCCTTGGTGGTAAAGAAGGGCTCGAAGATCTTGTCGAGATCCTGCTTGTGGATGCCCGACCCCGTATCCGACACCGCCACCCTCACAAAGGCGCCGACCCGCGCCGGGTGAGCGCGGAGTGGCGGAACACGGTCGACGAGGGCCACCGTGATCGACAGGTCGCCCTCGCCCTGCATGGCATCGCGGGCATTCACGGCGAGGTTCACCAGCGCGGTGTCGAACTGGCTCGGGTCGGCATTGACTAGGCAGACCTCGTCCGGGACCGAGATGCCGATGCGGATGCGCGATCCCGTCAAGGTCACGACCATGTCGCCGAGCGCGCGGATGCTGGCGGCGGCATCGAAGACGATGGGCTTCAAGGTCTGCCGCCGCGAGAAGGCCAGCAGCTGCGACGTCAGCTTGGCGGCCCGCGTCGTGGTGTCGGCGATGGCCTCGATATAACGGTGGCGGCGCTCCTCGCTGAGGCTCGGGCGCCTCAACAGGTCGACGGAAGACCGGATCACCGTCAGCAGGTTGTTGAAGTCGTGGGCCACGCCGCCCGTCAACTGCCCCACGGCCTCCATCTTCTGCGACTGGCGCAGCTGGTCCTCGGCGTGGCGCAGCGCTTCCGCCCGCAGGGCCTCCTCGGTCATGTCGCGGCCGACCGCGTTGATGGCGCCGCCGCCCGGAACCGCCATCCAGCTGATCGTGCGGTAGCTGCCGTCCTTGTGGCGGTAGCGGTTCTCGAATTGCGCCAGCGATTGGCCATCCGCAAGGCCCTGGGCGCCGGCGAGGGTATGCTGAAGGTCGTCGGGGTGGATGAGGTCGAACAGGCTACGGCCCAGCAGGTCGCGCTCGCTCCAGCCCAGCATGGCATCCCAGGCCGGGTTGACGGCCGTGATAACGCCGTCGAAGCCGCAAACCAGCATGATGTCGGTCGACAACTGCCATATGCGGTTTCGGTCGGCGGTCCGCAGCGCCACTTCGGCCTCGAGCGACGCCGCGAGCTGCCGCAAGGCATCCTCGGCCCGCCGCCGCTGGATGGCCGCATGGGTCCGGTCGACCACCTCGCGCACGAAGCCGATGTCCTGTTCGGTCCAGCGGCGGGGCGTCGACTGGGCCACGAAGCAGATGGCCGCGAGGCCGCCGTTCTCCATCGTGGGCACGTTGACGAGGGTGCGGGCCGAGATCGCCTCGAGGGCCTCGCTCCGGTCGGCCGTGCGCGCATCCGAAAGCGCATCGGCCAGAACCACGGTGTGGCCCTTCCTGAGATCCTCGACATAGCTGCCGTAGTCCCGGAAGCGGTGCGGGCCGGCCAGCGACGCCAGGCCCGGCGCCGTCCAGTCGCGCTCGACGGTGACGATCTCGCCCGCGAGGTCGACCGAGGCATAGCCGGCCCGCTCCACCCCCAGCGTCCGCCCCAGGATCTCGGCGGCCGCAAAGGCCATGTCGGGCCTGCTGGCGCCGTCCCGCAGCCGATCCCCAAGGTCGAGCAAAGCCGAGAGCTTGGTGGCGGCCTGCTTTTCCGCCGTGATGTCCCGCGAGATCGCCAGGAGCGTCTCCGGCGCGCCATGGCGGTCGAGGATGGGGGTGACGCGCACGTCCCACCATTTGGACGTGCCCTTGAAGGTGCTGGTCACCCCTTGGAAGTGACTGGTCCGCCCCGCCTTGGCGGCCACCACGGCGGCTTCGGCCTTGGTGTGGAGGTCGCCTTGCCAGAAGTCCGGCCAGGGGCAGCTTCGGATCGCCTCGAAGTCCTCGACCTCCATCACCCGCCGACCGCCCTCGCTCATGAAGACGAGCTTGGCCTCGAGATCGAGCACCTTGATGCAATCGTCCGATGCCGCGAGGACGTTGTTGATGAAATCCTGCTGGGTTTGCCGCCGCTCCGCGTCCTGCCGACGCGCCGTCTCGTCCCGCACAATCTTCAGGAACCCGCTGTGGCGGCCGTCCGGGTCCCGCAACGGCATCATCTCGCCATTGGCCCAGAAGCGCGACCCGTCCCGCCGCAGGTGCCAGCGCTCGTCGCTGCCGCGACCGGTCTCGAGGGTGCGGGACATTTCACGCGCAACACAACCGTCGGCGCGATCTTCCGGGACGAAGAAGCGATCGGCCGGGCCGCCGATCATTTCGGCGGCCGACCAGCCGAACATCATTTCGGCGCCCGTATTCCAGTCCGTGATCAGGCCGGCGCGGTCGGTCGCCAGGATGGCGAAGTCGACCGCGCTCTCGAAGATCGCCTCGTAGCGTTGGAGGCGGGACTCGGCGGTGGCGTGCATGTCAGCGACCCGACGGGCTCGTGATGAGCGAGGCGGCCGGACATGGCCAATGCTCAGCCGCCCCACGCCCGATCGCGCCAGTGAGGCTCACCCGGGCGCCGTCGCGGCCCCTCGCGTGCCGGCCTGCCGACACCGTGCCGCCGACAAGGCGAAGGCGTGGCTCCGTTTGAACCCCGTGCGAAGTGTGCTTGGCAGGCATGGGCCGAATTACCATGCCGTCACAAGGGTGTCACCCGACGCGGCTTTGCGCTTTCCCCTCGTCCGACCACCGCCATGAGCGCGCCGTGGCCCAATGCGAAACCGCGAGGGTTTCGGCCTTGTCCGGCCCTGCGAGCCGCCACGTTTCGGGTCGACCGGACTGCGCGATGGCCGGTCGGACCGGCTCGCGTTTCAGTGGGCCTCGACGGGGGCGGCGGCTTGCGCCGGCTTCTTCAACAGCGCGACAAAGGCCAGGCTGATGATGAGGCCGACGCCGATGATCCAGAAGGCATCGGCATAGGCCATCACATAGGCTTCGCGGCGAACCTGCGCGGCCAGCGTTCCCAGCGCCGCACCCCGGGCCGCCGTCAGGTCGAGCACATGGGCGTGCATCCCGGCCACCAGGGCCGACAAGCGCGACTGGGTCAGCGTGGCGTTCTGGGTCATGGCTTCGGCCAGCACCGAAAAGTGGAAATGCTCGCGCCGGTCGATCATGGTCGACAGCATGGCGATGCCGATCGAGCCGCCGAGGTTGCGCATCATCGACGACAAGGCCGAGGCATCGGCAGTGTCGCGGGGCGGGAGGCCCGCGGTCGACATCTGCGAAAGCGGGATGGTGAACAAGGGCTGCCCGGCGGCGCGCAGCAGCTGCGGCAGGATCAGCTGGTCCATGCCGACGTCATGGGTCAGGTTCACGTTGATGAAGCAGCTCACCACGAACAACACGGTTCCGGCGACGACCAGCAGGCGCGGGTCGAACCGCCGCATGAGCAGCGGCATGATGGGAAACATGACGAGCTGCGGCAACCCGCTCCACATCACCACATAGCCGATCTGCTCGGCATTATAGCCCTGGATCTGGGCGCAATAGACCGGGATGACGTAGATCGACCCGAACGACACGGCACCGATGACGGTCATCAGCACGCAGCTGCCGCCCACCGAGCGGTTGCCGAGCACGCGCAGGTTGATGAACGGCCGGGCGGCCATGAGTTGCCGCACCACGAAACCGACGATGCCGACGACCGCGAGAAGCATCGCCTCGATGATGAGCGGCGACTCGAACCATTCCTTCCGCTGCCCTTCCTCCAGCACGAAAGTGAGGGCCGGCAGCCCGACGGCCATCAGCCCGATGCCGAGCCAGTCGCCCTTCACCAGTTCCTCGGTGTGAGCCCGCTGCCGGTCGAGGCTGAACAGCTGAAGGCCGAAGGCGAGCGGCCCCGGAACGAGGTTCAGGTAGAAGATGTAGTGCCAGGAAAAGTTGTCGGTCAGCCATCCCCCGATGGTCGGTCCGATGGCGGGCGCAAAGGTCGCCGTGAGCCCGAACAACACGATGCCGACGGGCTGCTGGGCGCGCGGCAGCTTGGTGCGCACGATGGTGATCGCGGTGGGGATCAGCACGCCGCCGGTGAACCCCTGGCCGGCGCGGAACACGATCATCTGGTGCAGGCTGGTGGCGGACGCGCAGGCGACCGAGAAGCCGATGAACAAGGCCGTGTTGACCGACAGGTAACGCCGCAGGCCGAACACCGCGCCTAGCCAGCCCGTCAGGGGAATCACGATGATCTCCGCCATCAGATAGGCAGTCGACACCCAGCTGCCCTCGTCGCTCGAGGCCCCGAGCGCGCCCTCGATGTTGTTCAGCGAAGCATTGGTGATCTGGATGTCGAGGATGGCCGTGAAGGCGCCGAGGATGGCGGCCGCAACCGCGAGCCAATCGCGCAGGGAAGCTTTCTCGGGTGCGGGCATGGGTCGGCCAAAGCCTCAACGGGCGGCAAGGCACGGCTTCGGCCGGGACGCGGGCGAAGTCGCGGGCGGGGAAGAGCGGGCCGGCTCGCGGCCGGCCCGGCGTGTCAGGGCGCGTCGGCCATGCCGAGGCGGGTGCCGCGACCGGGCGCGGGCGTGCCGTCGCGGGTTTCCACGGTGGCTTCCACCGACAGGCCCGGGCGCAGGCGCGCCACCAGCGGGTCGTCGTTCAGCGCGATGCGGACGGGGACCCGCTGCACCACCTTGGTGAAATTGCCGGTCGCGTTCTCGGGCGGCAGCAGCGCGAATTGCGCGCCGGTGCCGGGCGAAAAGCTGTCGACCCGTCCGTGGAAGACATGGTCGCCGAAGGCGTCCACGGTGAAGTCGACGGGCTGACCCGCCGTCATCGCGGCGAGCTGCGTTTCCTTGAAGTTGGCCACGAGGTAGATGTCGCGTCCCATCGGAACGACCGTCATCAGCCCCGTGCCGGCCTGCACCAGCTGGCCGGCCCGCAACGAGCGGTCGCCGACGACCCCGTCGATGGGAGAGCGGATCGTGGTGTAGCTGAGGTTGAGGTCGGCCTGGGCCAGCTTGGCGCGCGCGCCGGCGATGGCCGCGTTGGCGCTCTTGGCGAGCGCCTCAAAGGTGGTGACCTGCTTTTCGGCCGCATCGAGCGTGGCGCGGGCCTTGGCGAGGGTCGCGGTCCGTTGCGCGAGGTCGGATTGGGTTTGCTGGGCCCGCTGCGAGGTGCCGGCTCCCGAGACGAGAAGATCGCCGTAACGTTTCGCTTCCTGGCTCGCGAAGGTCAGGGCGGCTTCCGCATTGTTGACGTCGGCCCGCGACGACCCGATCTGCGCGACCTGCTGGATCACGGCGGCCTTGTAGCCTTCGAGCTGCGCCTGAGCCTTGTCGAGATCCGCCTGCGCCTCGTCGATGGCGATCCTGAAATCGCGGTCGTCGATGCTGGCCAGGATGTCGCCGGCCTTCACGGCCTGGTTGTCGCCCACCGACACGGTCGCCACGAAGCCCGCCACCTTGGGCGCGACCGTGACCTTGTCGGCCTGGAGAAAGGCATTGTCGGTGGTTTGCTGGAAGCGGCCGACGCTCCACCATTGCCAGCCGTAATGCCCGCCCCCGGCCAGGCCCGCCAGCAGGATCGCACCGAGGATCAGCTTGCCCTTGCGCTTCGCCGGCGGCTTGCCGGCCGGCTGCGGCGACGCGGCTTGTTGCGACGACGTGGCGCCGTTCGGCCCCGCGGGGAGCGGCGTCGGGTCGGGTTCGGGCGAGGTGCGACGCGCACTCGTTTCGCTCAAAAGGGCGGCGTCGTTCCCCGTCGAGGGAGTGTCGATGGCTTCGGCGGGGCGAGGGTCGGCAGCGAGGCTGTCCATGGCGGGCTCTTCACTGAACAGAACGGTTGTGTTCTGATAATCCGCGTCGTAGGGGATTGCAAGCTTGCTGTGGGACGCGAACCATGACCGAAGTGTTGGATGCGCCACGTGCCGATGCCGGGTCCGCCGCACGGGACGCGGGTGGGCCGAAGTCCATGACGACCGAAAAGCCGAAGCGCCACACGGGCGGGCGCCCTTCGCAGGAGGAAGCGCGACGGCGTGACGAACGCCTGGTCGAGATCGCGGCCCGCACCTTCATGGACAAGGGGTTCGACGCCACCACGATCGATGCGGTGGCCGAAGCCGCCAGCGTCGGCAAGGCGACCCTTTACGCCCGCTACCGCGACAAGCCCGCGCTGTTCGCTGCCGTGTTCCAGCGCAAGATCGACCTGTGGCTGGCGCCCCTGAGCCTTGCGGCCACCTCGCCCGCCTCCGGCGACGTCGACGACGTCCTGCTGTCCATCGCCCGCGCCATGATGGCGAGCGCGATGGCGCCGGAAGCGCTGGCGATCAGCCGCATCCTGATCGCCCAGGCGCCACGCTTTCCCGACTTGGCCCGCCTGGCCCACCAGGAAGGATGGCAGCGCAGCATCTCGGCCCTGTCGGTGGTCTTGTCGCAATTCGTCGCCGACGGCCAACTCGCCATCGCAGATTGCGACCTCGCGGCCGACCTGTTCCTGAGCCTCGTCATCGGCCGCCAGACCCGGCTCGCAATGCTGGGCATCGAGACCGCCCCGGCCCAGATCGACCTCCGCATCCGGGCCGCCGTCCGGTTGTTCCTCGACGGTGCCAAGGCGCGCTGAACGCGGGCGGCGAGAGCGCCACGGGCGGCAAAGCGCGACACCGGGGCAGATGGTTGTGGTCGAGGGCAGGGGCGCGCTGCTCAGGGCCAGCACAGCAATCGTCATGCAACGGCGTCGCGATCCCCCTTTCCCGGGTGCTCCGCTCTGCATCCGCAACCCGGCCTGCCGCACGGATGGATGGCGGCGGTCCCTTTCGGCTTCGCCCTGGTCTCGATCAGCGCTCGATCCGATCGACCGCGTCCTGTCGATGCGACCCGGGTAGTCTTGTGTTCATGGATTTTCGCTAGCGTCGCCCCGACTTCGGGCGGGACGGTGAAGTGGCCATTGCTTCGAAACACGGCCGGCGATTGTTAGGCGACGCCGATCGCCTCATGCTGAATCAGGTGACCATCGATAAGCTCGCCGATCCCATCATATGGCTCGACGAGGACGCGCGGTATGTCTTCGTCAATCCCGCCGCGACGCACTTGCTTGGCTATACGGCGGAGGAACTGTGCCGCCTGCGTGTTTGGGACATCGATCCGGCCTTCGACGAGGCGCGCTGGCGCCGCCATTGGGTCGAGATCCTGGAACGGAAGACGTTCAAGATCGAGACGGTGAACCGCTCCAAGTCGGGGAGGGACATCCCGATCGAGGTCACGGTCAACCTCGTCGAATACGAGGACCATCGCTTCAATTGTTCGATCGTGCGCGACATCAGCGAGCGCCGTCGGATCGAGGCCGATCTGCGGGATCTGCACGATAGGATCTACCAGCTCAGCGTCACGGACGCCTTGACCGGACTGGCCAACCGACGCCATTTCGACCTCGCGTTGGCGGACGAGATCGCGCGGCACGTCGCGTCGCGGGAATCCTTGTCTCTCATTCTCATCGATGTCGATGCCTTCAAGCCCTTCAACGACACCTACGGGCATGTTGCCGGCGACGACGTGCTGGGTCGGGTCGCCGACAGCCTCCGGTCGGTCGCGCTCGACGCGCAAGGCACCATCGCCCGCTATGGCGGCGAGGAGTTCGTCTGCATCCTGCCGGGTACGGGCGGCCCGGCAGCTTTTGCGGTCGCGGAACGGTACCGTCACGCCATCGAAGCTCTCGGAATCGTTCACAACAGTTCACCGATCGCCAACCATGTGACGGCGAGCGTCGGCGTCATGACGACCTTATGCGAGGGCGCAACCCAGGCGTCCGACCTGCTTCGGCGCGTCGATGTCGCGCTCTACAGCGCCAAGCGCCAGGGGCGTAACACCACCGCGGTCGCGACGGACACGACGGCCATGCGCGAACCCCTTTAGGTCGAGGACAGGTCTCGACCCGGGGTCGCATCCGGCTTGGGCTTCGAAGCGACGACCGCGTCCGGCGCGATCCTATTCCGGCAGATCGAGGATGGTGCGCGCGGTGACGAGGTCGGTCACCAAGGCGTTGATCATGCCGGCCCGCGCGGCGCCGCGGATCGCCTTCGCCTTGTGGGGTGAGGCCGCGACGCCGACCACGAGCGGGATGCGGCGCAGCTGGCCGGGCGACACGGCGACGAGCCGCTTCGCGCCTTCCCAGGGGATCAGGGTGCCGGCGTCGTCGAAATAATGCCGGATCACGTCGCCGGCCGCCTGCACGAGCTCCTGCTCGTCGCGCGTGACCTGCAGCCGCCCGTGGTCGACCACGCCGTGATGCGGCACACCGATCCCCACCAGGGCGGCGTCGATCCGGTCCCACAGGGCGAGGTTCTCGGAGGTCGCGACATCGCGCAGCAACGCCTCGCGGGCATCGCGCGACGGCAGGTAGGGCACGTGGATGAAATGCGGCGTGCCGCCCATTTGATCGGCTGCGAGTCGGACGAATTCCCCGATCTGGAAATGGGGCCCCGGCTGCTGCATGCCGCCCGTCGCCGGCACCGTGAGGACGCCCGGCATGCGCGGCAGGCCGGCCGTGATCACCTCGCGCACCGCCCGGCCCCACCCGATGGCCATCACCGACCCCGACGCGAGGCCCGCCTCCTTGAGCAGCGCCCCGGCAGGCGCCGCCAGCGCGGCCGTGCCGCCGGCCTCGCCCGTATCGACCACGATGGCGCGCCGCAGGCCCAGGCGCTCCGCCAGATCCGCGTTGACGTTCTCCGCCGTTTCGAGGTCGCGGACCTCGATCCGCACGATGCCCTCCGTGCGGGCGCGACGCAGCAGGCGCGACACCATCGCGGTCGATAGCTTCAATCGCTGCGCGATCTCCACCTGGGGCAGGTCGGCTTCGTAGTGGAGCTTCGCCACGGTGTGCAGCAGGGCACGCGTCGAGGCATCCGGCGTGGAAACAGGCAGCTTGCAATTCCTTTCAGAAACATATTACATATCGTTATGCCGCGACGGCGCCCGGATGGGAAGCCGATCGCATCGGCAGCGTGACACGTGAGTGTAGGCTAATCCCGCAGCGAGAACACCGGCGACTTGACCGGATGCCGATGCCGCGCGGACCTCGAGCGAGGCTTGTCCAGATGACCACCATGACCACTGCGGAACTTCGGGGTTACCAGCAGATCTGCGGACCCGACGGCGCCATGATGGTGATCGCCGCCGACCAGCGCGGCGGCATGCGCAAGATCATGGCCGCCCAGCCGAGCGAGGAAGCCGCCATCACCGAAACCATGCTCGGGGAAACCAAGGCGGACCTCACGCGCCATCTTGCCAGCCAGGCCTCCTGCATCCTGCTCGACCCGATCTGCGCCGTACCGGGCATCGTGGACGGGGGCGTCCTGGCCCGCGACACGGCCCTGCTGGTCGGCCTCGACGCGTCCGGCTTCGACACGACGCCCGAAGGCTACCGCCTCTCCAAGCTGGTGCCGGGCGTCGATGCGCGCCGGGTTCGCGAACTCGGCGGCACGGGCGGCAAGATCATGGTCTACCTTCGGGCCGACCACGCCAAAGCCAACCAGGACAACATCGACATCCTCCGCCGTTGCATCGCGGATTTCGCCAAGGAGGACATGCTGCTCGTCGTCGAGTTCCTGACCTACGAGCTGCCGGGCGAAAGCCGGGACGACTACCAGGCCCGCTTCCCCACACTCATCGAGGACGGCACCCGCATCTGCCTCGAGCTCGGGTCCAAGGTGCTGAAGCTGCCTTATCCGGGCAGTGCTGCGGCCTGCGCCAAGGTGACGGAGCTTTGCGGGTCGGTGCCCTGGGCCGTGTTGTCGGCGGGCGTCGATCACGAAACCTTCCTCGGCCAGGTCGATACCGCCATGGCGAACGGCGCTTCGGGCGTCATCGCGGGGCGGGCGCTCTGGAAGGATTGCATCTCCCTCGACCGCGCCGTCACCCAGGACCGCCTGACCCGCATCGCGGTGCCGCGCCTGCGGCAGATCCAGGGTATCGTCGCAAAGCACCGGGCCGCTGCGCGCCCGCATGCCGCCTGAGACCCGAACAATGACGCGCTGCTCTATCGGCGTGGATATCGGGGGCACCAACCTGCGGGCCGCGCGGGTCGGTATCGACGGCCGCGTGTCCTACCACAGGTCCGAAGCCATCACCCGCGACCCCGAAGCCGTGATCGCCCGCATCACGGCGCTGTGTCGGGACCTGGACGATACGGCCGTGGATGCGATCGGCATCGGCGTTCCCGGGCGCATCGATGCCAATCGCCAGCTGGTGCTGTCCGGCGGTTATGTGGATCTCGGCGGCCATGATCTCGTGCGCCGGCTGGAAGACAGCTTTGGTAAGCCCGTGGCGGTCGGCAACGATTGCGGCATGGCGCTCGTCGCCGAGATGGCCCTCGGGGCCGGCGTGGGCTACGGCAACGTCGTGATGTTCACCATCGGAACCGGCATCGGCGGTGCGGTGGCGCTCGACGGATGCGTCATCCATGGGGCCGGGACCGCCGGCCAGCTGGGTCACATCACGGTGGAGCCCGGCGGCCAGCCCTGCAACTGCGGTCGGCGCGGCTGCGTGGAAACCACCAGTTCGGGCACGGCCCTCGGCCGTCACCTCGCCGAAGCCGGACTGCCGCCCGGAACGCGCGTCGAAACCCTGCTGGACGCGGCCCGACAAGGCGACGGCGCGGCCCTCACGATCCTTCAACGCTGGGCCGGGCCGCTCCGTTCGGCCATCGACAGCATGGTGGCGGCCGTCGCGCCCGACCTCGTGCTGCTCGGGGGCGGCCTCGGTCAGGCCGCCGCGGCCGCCCTCGCCCATGCGCCGGCCATGTCGCCCTGGTACCAATGCCGGGTGGCTGCGGCCCAGCTCGGCGACGATGCCGGCGTCATCGGCTCGGCCCTCGCGGCGGTCGCGCATGCCCGGGCCCTCGTTCCGGCCAGGGTGGAGCCATGAAGACGGCCATCCTGGTCAACGGCGTCCCGGCCAGCGGCAAGAGTTCGGTCGCCTGTGCGGTTTCGCGCGGCCGCGGCGTGCCGTTGATGACCCTCGATACGGTCAAACAGCCCTTGTTCGGCCATTTCGGCGTCGGCGACCGCGAACACAACCGACGGCTCGGCCGGGCCAGCTACGAGATCATCTTCGCCGCCATCGCCGATTGGCCGGACCCGATGACGGTGGTGATCGATGCCTGGTTCGGCTTCCAGCCGCCGGAGGTCCTCGAGCGCCACCTGGCCGAGGCGAACATCGGCCGCGTGGTCGAGCTCTGGTGCCACGCGCCCGGCGCCGTGCTGGCCGCCCGCTACGGGGCCCGGGTCGAAACCCGCTCGGCGGGCCATCCCGGCCTCGAATACGTGCCCGAGCTCGTGGCGCTCGCGGCGCGGGCGGAACCGACCGGCCGGGGCCCATGCCTCGCCATCGACACCACGCAGGAACTCAGCATCGGGTCCGTCCTGGCCTGGATCGACGACGCGGTGGGAGGCTGCTGAGGACGGCGCGGGTTCGGCCGCAGGAGGCCGGGCCGGCTGGCAAACACGACCCGCTCGACGGGTCGCTCATCGGATCGGGACGCAGGCCCCGATACGGCGCCGGGTTTGGTTGAACTCGGCCATAGACGAGCCTGGAAGCCGTACCTTAGGCTCGCAACGACACAGACCTGGTCAACAGGCAACGTCAGTCGCGCAGGTCGCGCGAAAGAAACACTCAGGGAGGGTGCATTGAAGAATTCGCTTAAGGTCGTCTTGGCTGCGTCCGTCGGGATCATGGCGCTCGCCACCGGCGCGCAGGCCCAGGCCAAAAAATACACGATCGCGCTGGTGCCTGGTCTGACCACTGACGCCTTCTACATCACCATGCGTAAAGGTGCCGAAGCTGCGGCCAAGGCCATCGGCGCAGACCTCGTCTTCCAGGGCGCGCCGGAGTTCAACCCGGTGCAGCAGGCGCCCGTTCTCGACGCCGTGATCGCCCGGCACCCCGACGCCATCCTGATCGCGCCGACCGACAAGACGCAGCTGGTGCAGCCTTTGAAGAAGGCGGCCGATGCCGGCATCCCGGTGGTCACGGTCGACACATTCATCGGCACGGGCGATTACCAGACAGGCGCGGGCGATGCCGATTTCCCGCTGTCTTATGTCGCCTCCGACAATCTGGAAGGCGGTCGCATCGCGGCGCGGGCGCTTGCCACGGCCATCGGCGACAAGGGCAAGGTTTACGTCTCCAACGTCAAGCCGGGCGTTTCCACCACCGACCAGCGCGAAGAAGGCTTCAAGGAGGAGATGAAGAAGCATTCCGGCATCCAGGTGCTCGGGACGCAGTTCAACGACGACGACGCCAACAAGGCCGCGTCCCAGCTGCAATCGGTTTACGCCCGCAATTCCGATCTCGCAGGGGTATTCGGCGCCAACCTGTTTTCGGCCATCGGCGCCGCCAACGGTGTGCAGCAGGCGGGCCAAAGCGGCAAGGTCAAGGTGGTGGCCTTCGACGCGCCCACCACGATCGTCGGCAACATCAAGTCCGGTCTCATCGAGGCCGCCATCGCCCAGCACCCGGCCGAGATCGGCTATTACGGCGTGCTCACGGCCTACGCGCACCTGACGGGACAATCGGTTCCCACCAAGATCGGCACCGGCTTCACCGTGCTGAACAAGGCGAACATCGACAAGCCCGAAGACGCCAGGTTCGTTTACCAGAACTGATCCGCGCCCGACCGCACCGCCCCACCACGGGGCGGTGCCTTTCCCGTCGTCAGCTCACGGAGCGCGCATGCTCGCCCAAACGTCTTCCAAACTCCTCGTGCCACGGAGGCCGGGCATGCCGGCCAGCCGCTGGGTGTTGTGGCTCGCCGCCATGCGGGCGTGGCTGTTCCTGGCCTTGCTGCTGATCGGCTTCGAGAGTTGGGCCCGCGTCAGCTACGGGTCGACCTTCGTGTTCTCGATCTACAATGCGCAGTCGATCGCGGTCTTCGCAGTGGCGCCGTTGCTGCTCGCGCTCGGCGAAACCTTTGTCATCATCGCCGGGGGCATCGATCTTTCGGTTGGCTTCATCATGGGCCTGTCGGCCGTCGTGGCGGCCCATGCGGCCAATTACGCCGGCGGTTCGGACGGCGGCTTCGGGGCGATGCTGCTTGGCGTCGCGGCGGGCCTCGCCGTGTCGCTGGTGCCCGGCACCGTCAACGGCTGGCTCATCTCCAAGCTGAAGGTGCCGCCCTTCATCGGCACGCTCGGCATGTATGGCGTGGCGCGCGGCGTCGCCTTTCTGCTGGCCAGCGGCACCACCGTGCCGGTCAACAACGCCTGGTTCGCGGCACTCGGCAACGGCCGCCTGCTGGGCGTGCCGGTGGTGGTGCTCATCACGGTGCTGTTCCTGCTGGCAATGAGCTATCTCCTCAGCCAGACCCGCTTCGGCCAGCACACCTATGCGGTGGGGGCCAGCGAGCAGGCCGCGCTGCGGGCAGGCATCGGTGTCGGGCGCCACACGCGAAAACTCTACCTGCTGTCGGCGCTCTGCGCGGGCCTCGGCGGCGTGCTCTACACCGCGCGCTTCACCGCCGGGGCTGCGCAGGCGGGCGAACCCTTACTGCTTGATTCGATCGCCGCGGTGGTGATCGGCGGCGCGAGCTTGTTCGGCGGCTCGGGCACGATCCTCGGCACAGTGGCCGGCTCGCTGGTGATCGCGGTGATCCAATACGGCCTCGTGTTCATGGACGTGGAGCCCTTCTGGCAATTCGTCGCCGTGGGCATCGTCATCATCATCTCGGTGCTGGTCGACCAGACGCAACGCAAGCTCGGGGGAGACCGCTGATGAGCGCCGTGCAATCCACCTCGTCCCAGCCCGTCCTCGACGTGGTGGGCGTCACCAAGCGCTTCGGCGGCGTCGAGGCCCTCAAGGGCGTCTCGCTGTCGCTTTATCCGGGCGAGGTCGTGGCGCTCGCGGGCGACAACGGAGCCGGCAAGTCGACCCTGACCAAGATGATCTCGGGAGTTTATCCGGCGGATGACGGCGAGATCAGGCTCGACGGCGCGCCGGTCCGCTTTTCGACGCCGGAAGCCGCGCGACAGGCCGGCATCGAGACGATCTACCAGGACCTCGCGCTGGCCGACAATCTGTCGATCGGCGCCAACATCTTCCTCGGCCGCGAGCCGATGCGGCGGGCCTTCGGCGTGCTGCCGGTGCTCGACCGGCCCAAGATGGCCGCGGCCGCGAAGGAAACCATGGCGCGGCTCGACTTCCACGTCGACCGCCTGGACGCCCCCGTGGGCCGCTTTTCGGGCGGCCAGCGGCAGGCGGTCGCGATCGGCCGGGCCATGTACTGGAACGCCCGCGTGATCCTGATGGACGAGCCGACCGCCGCCCTCGGCGTGCCCGAGCAGCGCAAGGTTTTGACGCTGATCCGCAACCTGAAAGCCCAGGGGCGCGGCGTCATCTTCATCAGCCACAACCTCCAGGACATCTTCGCGGTCGCCGACCGCATCGTCATCCTGCGGCGCGGCAGCCTCGCGGGCGAGCGCCTGATCGGCGACACGACGCATGACGAGGTCGTCAAGCTGATGATCGGCGGCTGACACCGATCACCGCCACGATCGGAACCGGAGCATTCTGAATGTTTGGATTAGATGGGAAAACCGTGCTGGTCACAGGGGCCAGCGGCGGCATCGGCGGCGCCACGGTCCGGCAGCTCGTCGCGGCCGGGGCCGAGGTGGTGGCGAGCGGCCGCTCCGAAGACGCCCTGGCCAAGCTGGCGGCTGAAACCGGATGCCGGACGCGGCCCTTCGACCTGCAGTCCGAGGACGCCATCCGCGACGCGCTCGACGGGCTCGACCTTTATGGCGTCGTGAATTGCGGCGGCTGGGGCGGCGAGATCGCGACCCCGATGGAGACCGACATTGCGGTCTTCGACAAGGTCGTCGGCATCAACGCCCGCGGGGCGCTGTTGGTGACCAAATATGCCTCCAAGTCGATGATCCGACTGGGCGTGGGTGGGGCGATCGTCAACGTCTCGAGCCAGGCGTCGCTCGTGGCGCTCAACGGCCACATCTCCTATGGCGCCTCCAAGGGCGCCCTCGACAGCATCACCCGCGTGTCGGCGCTCGAGCTCGGCAAATACAACATCCGCGTCAACGGCGTGAACCCCACCGTGATCATGACGCCCATGTCGGCCTGGTATTGGGGGCGGCCCGAGATCGGCGATCCGGTGTTGAAGGCCATGCCGCTCGGGCGCTGGGCCACCGAAGACGAGATCGCGGCCCCCATCGTGTTCCTGCTGGGCAATGGCGCCAGCATGATCTCGGGCGTCAGCCTGCCGATCGACGGCGGCTTCACGGCCTGCTGAGACCGCCAGGGCAGGCAGCACCAGCAAAGCGGCGCCGGTCGTCGGCGCCGCCCGTCCGCACCTCGCTCAGAAGGTCGCGGTGTCGGGGTTCGAGCCGATCCGCCCGTCAGCCCGATCCAGGGCCGCGATGGCCGCCACATCGTCATCGGTCAGCGCGAAGTCGTCGATCGCGCCATTTTCCACGATGCGCTCCGGGGTCACCGATTTCGGGATCACGATCAGGCCCGACTGGACGTGCCAGCGGATGATGACCTGGGCGGGCGATCGACCATGGCGGCGGGCGATGTCGACGATCGCGGGGTCGGTCAGCACGCCACCCTGGCCAAGGGGGCTCCACGATTCCGTGGCGATCCCGAGCTCGGCGTGAACTTTCCGCAGCGCCCGTTGCTGGAAGTGCGGGTGGAGTTCCACCTGGTTCAGCACCGGGACGATCCCGGTTTCGGACATCAGCCGTGCGAGGTGCTCCGGCGTGAAGTTCGAGACGCCGATCGCCTTCGCCCGGCCTTCCTGCTTCAGTTGGATGAGCGCGCGCCAGGTGTCGACGTAGCGCCCGCGCGTGGGCGACGGCCAATGGATGAGGTACAGGTTGACCGCATCCATCTTCAGCCGCTCGAGGCTGCTGTCGAAGGCCCGCAGCGTTTCGTCGTAACCCTGGTCCGTGTTCCACACCTTTGTGGTGAGGAAGATGCTGTCGCGCGGCACCCCGGCCCGCCGGATACCGTCGCCGACCCCTTCCTCGTTCTGATAGGCCGCCGCGGTATCGATGTGGCGGTACCCTGCGCCGATCGCAGTGGCCACGGTTCGGGCGGCGTCCTCGGCCGGCGTTTTCCAAAGGCCGAGCCCGAGTTGCGGGATCGAACTGCCGTCGTTGAGTTGAAGCGCCGTCTCGTACATGTCGCGGTCCCTGGTTGGGTCGAAAGCGGAAGGCAGCGCGGCGCCGCAAGGGCTTCGCGCTCGCCGGCGAGCCCGCCATGGGCAACACCGTCCTTATGAGCACCGCCGACGCTAACCGGCATCGCTCGCCGCCCGGACCCGATCCTGCGTGTCGGGCAACAGCATACACTCTTTGACCCGAACGGAACGGCATAAGCGGCTGCCGGGCGCTGTCGGGCCCGCGTGACGCCTGGGCCGAGGGCCTGAGACATTGAGCACGCCGCGCGCCAGCTCCCGACGCCATCGGCCGACACCGCCACATCATGCCTCACGCAGGCCCGAGCGCGGCAGAACGTGTCGCCGCATCACAACAAACGACGGCTCGTCGGGCGCGGGCGAGGCTAGAACGGCCCTGTTCAGGCCCAAGCGCAGGAGATCCTTTTTGGCCCTTATCGTTCGTCTCGACACAAACCCGGCCTTCGCACCCCGGGATTCGGTCGCCCTTCCCGAACGCCTCATCGAGGGTGCGCCCGCCTTCAAGACCTGGCCGCTCGACGACGCGCGCGACGGGCATGTGCGCACAGGCATCTGGTCGGCCACGCCGGGCACCTACACGTCGATCAAAGGGGAAGCCTTTGAATTTTGCTACATCCTGGAAGGTCATGCCGAATTGACCGAAGAGGGCGGCGAAACCCATACGTTCCGGGCGGGCGACAGCTTCGTGTTGAAGCCGGGTTATCGCGGGGTGTGGAAGACCATCGAGACGATCCGGAAGATCTACGTTTACGTCGATTGACGGTGCGGCGAGACGCCCGGCTGCCCGCCGCTCGGGCGCGCCGGGACGTCAGCCGGTCGCCTGCGTCGAAAGCCCGTAGATCATGGGGGCGTCGTCGCTGCGGGCGGGGCGGGTCCACGGACGACCCAGCGTCATGGCCATCACCGTGTCGAAAAGCTTGAGGCCCGAGGCCTCGAGGAACACCACAAAGGCGCCCGATGCGAGCCGGGTGTCCAGTCGGACAAAGGAGCCGGCCTTTTGGGCCAGAAACGGGGCCACGAGGGCGATCGCGTCCGCGTCGCAGGACGCCACGACCGGTCCGACGACGGTGCCACGGCCGAACGGGCGGCAGAACGCGAAGCCGACCAGAACCTCGTTGCGAAAATGACCAAGCACCTGCGACCGCTGCACCAGTTCGGCGATCAGCGCGCTCCGATCATAGCCGGCCGCCCGCCGATCCAAAACCAGGATCTGCGGCAGGTCGGCGGCATCGAGGGGGCGCATCCACCCGCCCTCCGTCGGCAGGTCCGACACGGATGCGCGCGCCTCACCTTGATGCTGGTAGACGGTTGTTTCCTTCTCGAACCCGAGTGTCCGGTAGAGCCGTATGGCTGCCCGGGTCGCGTTAAGGCCAAGATCGCGCTGCCCGAGACGCTTCAACGCATGGCCCATCAGCCAATGGCCGGCCCCATGCGTCTGCAGGCGAGGCGACGTCATCACCATGCCGATCGTCGCGAAGCTGTCGCCTTGCGGGAACCACATCACCGAGGCGGTGGCACGACCGATCTCGTCGAGGGCCGCGAGACCCTGGCCCACCGTGCGCAAGAAGGCCCAGTCCTCCGCACGATGCGGCCATCGCACGCTCATCGACAGCATGTGGAGCTTGTCGATGTCGACCGTTCCGATGTCGGCGAGCGACAGCGTGAACGACTCAATCTGCTTGGGCGCGTCGTCGACCATCATCCACTCTCGAGGCCTTTGGCCCGATCCCTCGCAAGTCCGGCACGACACGCCGAGACTTCGTTTGCCATCATCGACCTTGCCGCGAAACGCGCGCCAAAAGCACTGTTTCGCGCGCCCGATGCGGCAGTTTCGGTCAAAGTGCCGCAACTTTCGGCATTGCGGCGTCGCGGCCCGGTTTAGGTTTCAGCTTTGTTGAACGGTCAGCCCATGCAAGCCTCAGAAATCCTGGCACGCCTCGTTGGCTTCCCTTCGGTGGTGACGACGCCGAACGGCGAGATCGCCGGCTGGATCAGGTCGTTCGTCGAGCAGCATGGGGGGCGTGTCACGCTGATCCCGGGCCCGGAAGGCGACCGGGTGAACCTTTTCGCCAGTTTCGGTCCGGCGGACCGACCGGGCTACATCCTGTCCGGCCACATGGATGTGGTGCCCGCCAAGGAAGCCGACTGGCGATCCGATCCGTTCAGCCTTCGATCCGAGGGCGACAAGCTTTATGGACGCGGCACCAGCGACATGAAGGGCTTTCTGGCCGCCGTCCTGTCGTGTTTGCCCGAGATCGCCGCGCAGCCGCTGTCGGTGCCGATCCACCTCGCCTTCTCCTATGACGAGGAGATCGGCTGTCGCGGCGTCCGCCACATGCTGGCGCGCCTCCCCGACCTCGCCGGGCCGCAGCTCGGAGCCATCATCGGCGAGCCGAGCGGGATGCGCGCCGTTCGGTCCCACAAGGGCAAGGTCGCGGTGCGCGCGGCGGTGCGCGGGCGCACAGGACATTCGTCGCGACCGGACCTCGCCCTCAACGCGATCCACGGCATGGCCCATATCCTGGCCAGCGTCGTCGCGACCGAAGCCGCGCTGGCCGAGGGACCGTTCGACGCCGCTTTCGCCCCGCCCTATTCGACGCTGCAGGCGGGCATCCTGCAGGGGGGACAGGCGGTCAACATCATCCCCGACACCTGCAGGATCGAGTTCGAAGCGCGTGCCATCGCCGGGGTCGAACCCTTGGACCTGGTGCAGCCGGTCGCGACGGCCTTCGCCGAACTGCGCCAAAAGGGCTTCGAAACCGATTGGGACGTGGTGACGAGCTTTCCTGGCTTGGCCCTCGCGGAAAACGCGCCGCTGGCGGCGCTGCTCGAGGCGCTCACCGGCGAGGTGCCGCTGGCCGCCGTGAGTTACGGCACGGAGGCCGGGCTGTTCCAGCAGGCCGGCGTCGATGCGATCATCTGCGGCCCCGGCGACATCGCACGGGCCCACAAGGCCAACGAATATGTGACCCTCGGAGAGCTCGAAGGCTGTCGCGCCGTGATCCTGGCGCTCTTGCACCGGCTGCGGAGCTGAGCGGCCGACCGATGGCGCGGTGGCCTGCCAGGCCACTTATCCACCCCGGGCCCGGAAAATAGCGTGGGATTCGACTGAATCGAAACTTTGTGCCGCCCGGACTGGGAAAACAGGTGCATCCACAGCGCCCCGACTGGGATCATGAGCCGGCAGAGATGGGTCGGAACAACGCCGATCGACCCGCCGGTTACCAACCAGGTACGACACACGGGGACGACGATGACTCAAGCGCCAATACCGAACGGGACCATCTCCGACGATGCGGCGGTGGAGCAGGCCATCCGCAATGGCGCGTCGCGTCGCGACCTCCTGCGGCTGCTGATGGCCGGTGGGATCGCGGCATCCGCCGGCACCACGATCCTTGGGCGCGCCGGCTCGGCCCTGGCGGCCGAGCCGAAGTCGGGCGGCGCCTTGAAGGCGGCCGGCTATTCGTCAAGCAACGCCGATACCCTCGATCCCGCCAAATCGTCCGTGTCGACCGACTACGTCCGCATTTGCGCCTTCTACAATCGCCTGACCTTCCTCGACCAGGCGGGCGTCGCCCAGATGGAGCTGGCGGACAGCTTCGATACGACGGATGCCAAGGTCTGGACCATCAAGCTCAAGAAGGGCGTGACCTTCCACGACGGCAAGACGCTCAGCGCGGCCGACGTCATCTTCTCGCTGAAGCGGCACCTCGACCCGAGTGTCGGCTCGAAGCTCGCCAAGATCGCTAAGCAGATGGTCGGCTTCAAGGCCGTCGATCCCTTGACGGTCGAGATCACGCTCGAACAGGCCAACGCCGACCTTCCGACCATTTTGTCGATGCTGCAATTCATGATCGTGGCCGACGGCACGACGGATTTCTCGAAGGGCAACGGCACCGGCCCCTTTGTGCTGCAGGTCTTCGAGCCGGGCGTGCGTTCGATCGGCGTCAAGAACAAGTCCTACTTCAAGTCGGGCAAACCCTACGTCGATTCGTTCGAGTTCTTCGCCATCGCCGACGATACGGCGCGCACCAACGCCTTGTTGTCGGGCGACATCCATCTGGCGGCGGCGATCAACCCGCGTTCGATGCACCTCGTCGACCGTCAGCCAGGCTTCAAGACCCTGCAAAGCACGTCGGGCGGTTACACCGACCTCAACATCCGGCTCGACCTGTCGCCGGGTGACAAGCAGGGCTTCATCGAGGGCATGAAGTATCTGGTGAACCGGGAAGCGATCAAGAAGTCGGTTCTGCGCGACCTCGCCGTGATCGGCAACGATCAGCCGATCTCGCCCGCCAACCCTTATTACAATGCCGAACTGAAGCCGAAGGCTTTCGATCCCGACCGCGCCAAGCACCTGTTCGACAAGGCCGGCGTGCTTGGTCAGACGATCCCGATCGTCGCCGCGGAAGCCGCCGACGATTCGGTCGAGATGGCCACCGTCGTTCAACAGGCCGGTGCCGATATCGGCATGAAGTTCGACATCCAGCGCGTGCCGTCCGACGGGTATTGGGACAAGTATTGGCTCGTCGCGCCCGTCCATTTCGGCAACATCAACCCGCGGCCGACTGCCGACATCTTGTTCTCGCTGCTCTACGCTTCCGACGCGCCGTGGAACGAAAGCCGCTTCAAGTCGGAGAAGTTCGACTCGATGCTCCACGAAGCGCGCGGCCTGCTCGACCAGGCCAAGCGCAAGCAGATCTACGGCGACATGCAGGTGATGGTGTCCGAGCAGGCCGGCACCATCGTGCCCGCCTTCATCGCCAACGTCGACGGCTTCACGGACAAGATGAAGGGCCTCGAGGCGAATCCGCTCGGCGGCATGATGGGCTATGTGTTCGCCGAACACGTTTGGCTCGAAAGCTGAGCGCAGGCGCGGGGTTCGCGCCCATCGCGACGCGGCCGAAGCAGGGCCTGCAACGACAAAATGTGCCGTTTTCCGCTAGGCCTCGCGGCACGGCGGGCAAACGGCACAAGCCCTGCATAATATCGTGTGGCTGGACGGAGGGACGGGAATGAACGCCGCGACACCAGCCTCTCCGCCCGCCCAATCGCCAGAAGCCCGGTCACCGCCGCTGCGGCCCGGAGCGTGGCGGCGTTTTCCCGCTTTGCTGCATCGCGGGTTCAAACACCCGGGCGCCTCGGCGGGCGTCAAGGGGCGCATCTTGTTTCTCGCGCTCGACCGCATCCTGTTCTCGGTCGTGACGCTGTTGATCGTGTCGGTGGCGGTGTTCTTCGCCACCGCGATGCTGCCGGGCGACACGGCGACGATCCTGCTCGGTCAGGCCGCGACCCCGGAAGCCGTGGCCGGGCTGCGCAAGGCCATGCACCTCGACGACCCCGCCGCGTTTCGCTATCTGCACTGGTCGTTCGGACTGCTTCGGGGCGATTTCGGCCGCTCCTACGCGAACGACCTGCCCATCGCCCAGCTGGTCGGCGGACGGCTTGCCAACTCGCTGAAGCTCGCGGCCGTCACCACTGCGTTTTCGGTGCCGCTCGCCCTGCTGCTCGGCATCACCTCGGCCATGTTCCGCGGAACCGCTTACGACCGCAGCGTGACCTTTCTGACCATCGCGCTCATCTCGGTTCCCGAATTCATGGTCGCGACGGCGGCCGTTCTGGTCTTCTCGGTCTATCTGCACTGGCTTCCGGCCCTCGCCTTCGCCAACGAGATCACCACGGTGGGCCAGCTTCTGCGCGTCTTCGCGATGCCGGTCATCACGCTGACCTGCGTGGTGGCGGCGCAGATGATCCGCATGACACGCGCGGCCGTGATCTCGACCCTCGCCTCGCCCTATGCCGAAATGGCGCTACTCAAGGGCGCCTCCCGGCAGCGCATCGTGCTGCGCCATGCCTTGCCGAACGCGCTCGGGCCCATCGTCAATGCCATGGCCTTGTCCTTGTCCTACCTGCTCGGTGGCGTGATCATCGTCGAAACGATCTTCAACTATCCCGGCATCGCCAAACTCATGGTGGATGCGGTCGCGACCCGCGACCTGCCGCTGATCCAGACCTGCGCCATGATCTTCTGCGTCGGGTTTCTCATCCTGACGACGCTGGCCGACATCGTCGCGCTTGTGGCCAATCCGAGGCTCCGATGACAAGCATCGAACTCGCCGCCCCGCGGCGCATGCGGCGCTGGAGCTTCAACACCACGGGCAGTGTCGGCTTCGCGATTGTGCTGTTCTGGGCCGTCGTGGCGATCCTGGCCCCCGTGCTCATCCGCTACCCGGTCGGTCAGATCGTCGACACCGACTACTTCGGATCGGGAAGCAGCACCCTCTGGATGGGCAGCGACTATCTGGGCCGCGACGTGTTTTCCCGCATCGTCATGGGGGCGCGTTACACGGTCGGCATCTCGCTTGTCGCCGTGGTCTTCGCCTGCGGCTCGGGTGTGGTGCTGGGAATCGTGGCGGCCGTCGCCGGCGGCCGGCTCGATTCCGTACTGAGCCGCTTCCTCGACGCGATGAACTCGATTCCGAGCAAGCTCTTCGGCCTGATGATGGTGGCGGCGGTCGGCTCTTCCATCCCCTGGCTGATCACGACCCTCGCGGTCATCTACATGCCGGGGGCCTTCCGGTTCGCGCGCTCCCTCGCGGTCAACGTGAACGCCATGGATTTCGTCACCGTGGCGCGGATCCGGGGCGAGGGCGTGCTTTATCTGGTTCTGCGGGAAATCCTCCCGAACATCACCGGGCCGGTTCTGGCCGATACCGGCCTGCGGTTCGTGTTCATCGTTCTGTTGTTGTCCGGCCTGTCCTTCCTGGGCCTCGGCGTGCAGCCGCCCAACGCCGATTGGGGGGCGCTCGTGCACGAGAACCTGCAGGGGCTCGTCTTCGGGGCGCCGGCCGTGGTGTATCCCTGCCTCGCCATCGCCAGCCTTACGGTCAGCGTCAACCTGCTGATCGACAATCTGCCCCGCAAGATCCGCGACCGGAGCGCCTGATGGCCAATCTCGTCGAGATCCACGACCTTTCGATCGAGGCGAAGACCGACGCCGGTCGCACCTTGAGCATTCTGCGCGACGTCAGCATCACCATCGCCGAGGGCGAGATCGTCGCCCTGATCGGGGAAAGCGGCTCGGGCAAGACGACGGCCGCGCTGGCCCTGATGGGCTATACCCGCGAGGGCTGCCGCATCGTGGGCGGCAGCGTCAGCGTGGCCGGACGCGATATGGCGCGCCTGAGCGAACCCGAGCGCGCGAGGCTCCGGGGCGCCACGGTGGCCTATGTGCCGCAGAGCGCCGCGGCGGCCTTCAACCCGTCCAGCACCATCATGGATCAGGTGATCGAAGTCACCCGCATCCATGGCTCGATGCCACCGGATGCGGCGCGGAAGAAGGCCGTCGAGCTTTTCCGGGCCCTGTCCCTGCCGCAGCCGGACACCATCGGCCAGCGCTACCCCCACCAGGTCTCCGGTGGGCAATTGCAGCGCCTTGCCGCCGCCATGGCGCTGATCGGCGATCCGAAGCTCGTGATCTTCGACGAGCCCACCACGGCGCTCGACGTCACTACCCAAATCGAGGTGCTGCGCGCCTTCAAGCGCGTCATGCGACAAGGCGGCATCGCCGGCGTTTACGTGTCGCACGACCTCGCGGTCGTGGCGCAGATCGCCGACCGCATCGTGGTCCTCAAGGGCGGCGCGGTGCAGGAAGTCGGGTCGACCGAGCGGATCCTGTCAGCCCCGGCCCACCCCTACACGAAGGAGCTGCTGGCCGCCTTCGAACCCGCACCGCGGGCGGCTTCGAGCCCGAGCGGCAAACCCGAGGTGCTGCTCGAAGTGGCCGGCCTGATGGCTGGTTACGGACCGATCCAGGCCGACGGGCTGCCCTTCATGCGTGCTGTCAAGGACGTCAGCCTCAATGTCGTGAAAGGGCGCAACCTCGGCATCATCGGCGAGTCGGGATGTGGAAAGTCGACGCTGGCGCGGGCCATCGCCGGCATCCTGCCCCCCGTCGGCGGCCATATCATCTTCAACGGCCGGGAACTGGCGCGGCAGGCCAAGGAACGCACCCGCGACCAGCTTCGCGAGCTTCAGATCGTCTTTCAATCCGCCGATGCGGCGCTCAACCCAACCATGTCGATCGGCGACATCCTGGCGCGTCCGCTTTCCTTCTACCATCACCTCAAGGGAAGCGCGCGCCAGGCCCGGGTCGACCAGCTTCTCGACATGGTGCGGCTGCCGCGTGCGGTGCGCTATCGCCGGGCCGGCGAATTGTCGGGCGGGCAGAAGCAACGGGTCAATTTCGCCCGCGCGCTGGCCGCGGAGCCTCGGTTGATCTTGTGCGACGAGGTCACATCGGCACTCGACACGGTTGTGGGTGCCGCCATCCTCGACCTGATGAAGGAGCTGCAACGCGAGTTCGGGCTGTCCTACGTCTTCATCAGCCACGATCTTTCGGTGGTGGAATCGATCTGCGACGAGATCGTGGTGATGCTCAAGGGCGAGAAGGTCGACCATCTGGCGACCGCCGACCTGATGGGAGACGCGCGCCACCCTTATTCGCGGCTGCTTTTCGCTTCCGTCCCGAAGCTCAGCCCGACCTGGCTCGACACCCTGCAGATCGACCCCGAACTCTTGGCCGCCGGCGCCCACGGGTGACGGCAGCCCCGAGCCCGGGCGTCAAAGCGGGAACAAGCTCGTCAAGGGCACGTGGGTGCGGACGATCGGCGATTTCAGGATCACAAAGGAAAAATACTTGTCGATGCCGATGTCGAGATCGATCAGGCGTTCCATGATGCCCTGGTATTCGCTGATCCCGGCCGTCACGAATTTCAGCAGATAATCGTAGCCGCCCGACACGAGGTGGCATTCGATCAACTGGTCGATCTTCTCGACCGTGCTGATGAAGCGGGCGAAGTCGACCTGCCGATGGTTGCGGAGCGTGATTTCGGTGAAGACCATCAGCGTCTGGCCGAGCTTGCCGACGTTGATCAGGGCCGAATAACCGTCGATGAAGCCTTCGCTCTGCAGTTTCTTGACCCGGATCAGGCAGGGGCTGGGCGACAGATTGACCACCTGGGCCAGTTCCACGTTGGTGATGCGGCCGTTCTTCTGCAGTTCGTGCAGGATCTTGATGTCGATCCGATCCAGCTTCATTGCAGTCTCCGGCACAAGCACCACCATCCGCTGGGGAGTAAAGTCCGGCCGGAGCGATGCCGCAAGGGCGAGGCGCCGATTTCAACCGCTGGCAGCATATCGTGCTGCCGACCTGCGTCGGCCGGGGCGGGGGCATCTCGCCGCCGTCGCGGGCGGATTGGGGCGCGCGAGGCTGTGCCTTCCCCGATCTTCCCGGCTCGGCCGAACCCCGCCGTAGCATTGCATGCCGTCATTCCCGGCGGAAAGGCACGATCGTCTCGAAACACAGGCCGAGCCGGTACGCGCAAGGGCCTCGGCGGGTCCATTCTGATGGGGCCGTCACGTCTTGACGCGCCAGGCCGCGCAGGGTCCGCGTAGCCCGACGCTTCGAGACGCCGCGGCGCCCTGGGATGCTCGGCCTTTCGCAACGCTCCGACGTTCGTCTCGGGAGGGCAGGTCGGGATCGCCCGATCGTCGTGGTGCGTCGACAACACTGACCTCTACCGGAGCAAACACATGCCCGCCCCGTTGCACATCGTGGAGTTCGGCCACGCCATCCCGAAACGCGCCGACACCGTGGTGATCGGCGGCGGGATCGTCGGAACCGCGACGGCCTATTGGCTGGCGCGAGCCGGGCAGCAGGTGGTCCTGCTCGAGAAGGGCCGCGTCGGCGCCGAACAATCGAGCCGCAACTGGGGCTGGGTTCGGCAACAAAACCGCGATGCGCGCGAACTGCCGCTCGCAACCCACAGCCTGCGCCTGTGGGAAGAGATGACCCGCGACATCGGCCAGGACCTCGGCTTCCGCAAGAGCGGGCTGCTGTACCTGTCGGACGACCCCGCTGAAATCGCGACCTGGGCCAAGTGGGTCCGTTTCGCGCAAGGCGAAGGGCTCGACACGCGCATGCTTTCGGCGGCCGAGACGGTGGACCGGGCCGTGTCCACGGGCCGCGCCTGGGCGGGCGGCGTGTGGGCCCCCACCGACGGCATCGCCGATCCAAGCCGCGCGGCGCCGCTGATCGCGGTCGGCATCGCCAAGCATGGGGGCCAGGTGGTGCAGAACTGCGCCGCGCGCGCCCTGGAGGTCGAAGCGGGCCGGGTCACGGGCGTCATCACCGAGCATGGCACGATCAAGGCCCAGCAGGTGGTGCTGGCGGGTGGCGCCTGGGCAGGATCCTTCCTGCACCAGATCGGGCTTCCCTTCCCGCAGGCGACGATCCGCTCCTCCGTGATCGCCCTGGCGCCCGGGGCCGAAGAGCTGCCGCCCGCCCTGCACACCAAGGGCATCACCATCACGCGGCGCGGCGACGGAGGGCATACGCTGGCGATTTCGGGCCTCGGCCTCGTCGATCCCACGCCGGCCATGCTGGCCCATGCCCGCCACTTCATTCCCATGTTCGCGCGGCGCTGGCGGCTGGTGAAGCCCGGTGGGACCGAGGGTTGGCGGTCCGGCTTCGCGACGCGACGCCTTTGGCGGGCCGACCGGCCCACGCCCATGGAACGGATGCGTATCCTCGATCCCCGGCCGTCGCCCCGCGCCGTCGCCGAAACGCTGCGACGGGCCCAGGCGCTGCTGCCCGCCCTGCGGGCGCTTCCGGTGCGGTCCACCTGGGCCGGCATGATCGACATGACGCCCGACGGCGTTCCGGTCATCGACGGCGGACTGCCCTTGTCGGGGCTCGTCGTTGCGGCCGGCTTCTCAGGGCACGGCTTCGGCATCGGGCCGGGCGCCGGGCACCTCGTGGCCGATATCGTGCTCGGGCGTCAGCCCATCACAAAGGTCGAGCAATATCGCTTGTCCCGCTTCGGCCAGGCGGCCTGGGGCAAGGTGTCGGAGTTCTGAACCGCCGCCGCCGCCGCCCCACGATGGGGGATCGGCGACGGCGCCCGTGTCAGGACACCATATCCTTGAGCTTGTAGTACATGCCGACCACCGGCATGAACCATGGCTTGCCCGAATAAAGCGGGAAGGCGTCCCAGCGCATGCCGTGCATCGGATTCGCATCCGGCCTGCCAAGCACCATTTCGGCCAGCACGTTGCCCATGTGGGTCGCCATCTGGGCGCCGTGGCCGGAATAGCCCATGGCGTGCCAGACGCCGTCTTCCTGGCCGGCGCGGGGAAACCGGTCCCGCGTCATGCCGACGAGGCCGCCCCAACAATGATCGATCTCGACATTGGCAAGCTCGGGAAAGGTCCGGGCCAAGGCTTGGCGCAGAATGTGACCCGATTTCGCGTCCGAGCGCTGGTCCGACACGGTCGAGAAGCGGGCCCGGCCGCCCCAGATCAGCCGCTTGTCAGGGGACAGGCGGAAGAAATTGCCGACGTTCATGGTGGTGACGCAGGTCCGGTCGCCCGGCATGACGCGCGCGACCTCGTCGGGGGTGAGCGGCCGCGTGGCCAGGATGAAGGCCCCCACGGACACGATGCGCCGGCGGTAATAATCGAACGGCCCCGACGTATAGGCGTCGGTGGCCGCGATCATGTCGGTGGCCGTGATCTCGCCCCGCGGGGTGGTCAGGCGCCAGCGTCCGCCCTCCCGCCGTCGCGCCGTCACCGGGGCGTTCTCCCATAGGGTCGCACCATGGCGATGGGCCGCATAGGCCAGCCCCGCCACATAGCGGCCCATGTGCATCATGGCGCTTTTGCGCGACAGCATGGCGCCGTGGAACCGGTCCGACCCGACCTCGGACGCGAGGTCGGCACGCTCCAGAAACGCGGTGTCGGGATCGACCTCGCGGTGGATCGCCTCGAAGTTGCTGCGCAACCCCTCGACGTGCGACGGCTTTGAAGCGAGCTTCAGCTTGCCGCCGCGCCGGAACGCGCAATCGATCTGTTCTTCCTGGACCACCTGCTCGACGGCATCCACGGCGGAATCGAGCGCCCAATAAAGCCTCTTGGCTTGTTCCTCGCCGAGCATCGCCTTGGCGGACAGATAGCTATGCGCCAGCCCGTTGTTGACGTGGCCGCCGTTGCGGCCGGACGCGCCGTAGCCGACCTCGCGCGCCTCGAACAGCGCCACCTTGACGCCCGCCCGCGCCAGCGCGCGAGCGGCCGCGAGGCCGGTGAAGCCGCCACCCACCACCGCCACGTCGAAGTTGCCCTCGACAGGACCCTTGCAGCCATGCGCGAAGGGCGTTGCGGTGTCTTTCCAGTAGGACGTGAATTCCATGATCCGTGCTGCCCCTAAAGGCCCACCACGCCGGGCAGGAACGAGATGTCCTTGATTTCGGTATAGCCGTAATAAGGGTTCGGCGGTTCGTGGCCGCGGTTCACCCAGACCTTGTTCTTGATGCCGAGGTCGTAGGCCGACATCAGGTCGTAGCGGAACGACGACGAACAATGCAGGATGTCCTCGGGCCCGCAGCCCAGCATGTCCAGCATGTATTCGAAGGCCTGCAGGCGCGGCTTATAGGCATTCGCCTGTTGGGCCGTGAACACATGCGCGAAGGGCGCGCCGAGCTTGGCGACGTTGTGCGGGATCTGCGCCGTCATGGCGTTCGACAAGATCACCAGCGGGATCTCCTTGGCCACCGTGGCGAGGCCGGCCGGCACGTCCGGGTGCGGACCCCAGCTCGGGATCGCGTCGGAGATCGCCTGCGCATGTGCGTCCGCGAAGGCGACGCCGGAGCGCTTGCAGGCGCTCTTCAGCGCATAATGGATCACCTCCGAATAGGGCTTCCAGTCGCCCAGGATGCCGTTGAACCGGTAGGCCGCGAAATCCTTGATCAGTTGCGCCAGCACGTCCGGGGAGACGTCGGCGCCGTAGAGCTCCGTCGTCTTCTCGGCCATCTCGAAGCGGGTGAGCGTGCCATAACAATCGAAGGTGATGTATTTGGGTCGAAATGGCATCGCGAGGGCTCCGTCGACGGTCCGGGGCAGTCCCCGGCTCACGGGACATCATCGTGTCCAGGATCGGCCAACAGTGGCTGCCGCCTTTGGGGCCGCCATCGCATTTTATCGCGCGTCTGGACAAGGGAACGGCAGACCCTGCGGGACCGCCGGCCTTATTCCTGCTGCCGGGTGCACCGGTCTCCCCCTCTTCGAGAGGCTCGCCTGATCAACGAAAGCGGACGCTTCCCATGACCCTTCTGGTTTCCCTGGACACCGCACCCTCATTCGCGCCCCGCGAGGCGGTCGCGGCGCCCGATCGCCTGATCGAGGGCGCCCCGGCCTTCAAGACCTGGGATCTCGACACGGCGCGCTCGGGCCAGGTCCGCACCGGAATCTGGGAAGGAACGCCCGGCACCACGCGGTCGATCAAAGGCGAAACCTTCGAATATTGCCACCTCCTCGAAGGGGTGATCGAGATCACGGAAGACGGCGGCCCCACCCAGCGGTTCCAGGCGGGCGACGACTTCGTCCTGAAGCCCGGCTTCGTCGGCACCTGGAAAACGATCGAAACCGTCAAGAAGATCTTCGTCATCGTGACGTGAGGCGCGCCATGTCCGGATCCCGCTCCCTGTCGCAAGCGCCCGCCGTGAATGCCGTGGACGACCCCATCGCGCTGGTGCCGTTTGCGGAGGCTCACCTTCCCGGGGCGGTCCGCTTGTCCCAGGCGGCCGGCTGGCCGCACCGTGTCGAGGACTGGGCCTTCACGGCGGCCTTGTCGCATGGCGTCGTCGCCCTCGCGGGCGAGGCCGTGGTCGGCACCGGGTTCTGCTCCGATTTCGGCACGCAGGCGGCGATCAACATGATCATCGTCGATGAACGTTTGCGGGGGCGCGGCCTTGGGCGACGCATCATGCAGGCCGTCATCGACCGCGCGGCGGGACGGCCGATGTTGCTGTCGGCCACGGAAGAAGGCCGGCCGCTTTACGAAAAGCTCGGCTTCGTGGCGACCGGCACGATCGCGCAGATGCAGGGTGTGGTCGCCCGTATCCCGGCCACGCACCCCATCACCTGGCGGGAGGCCACGGAGGCCGACCTCGATCGGCTCGTCGCCTGGGACCAGGACGCCTTCGGCGCGGCGCGACCAATGCTTTACGCCAATCTGCTGGCAGCAGGATCGATCTTCCTGGCGGACGACGGCTTTGCGGCCGTACGCGACTTCGGTCGGGGCCGCCTGGCGGGGCCGGTGGTGGCCCGCGACGCCGACACGGCCCGCGCCCTTATCGCGGCCTGTGCCGAGCCCGGACGCTTCCTGCGCGTCGATACGATGCCGGACACCGGCCTCATGCCATTCCTGACCGAAGCCGGGCTCGCCCATGTGGGCGGCGTCACCACGATGCGGTGCGGGTCGCCCCGCGGTCCCGCCCGCACCCACCACACCTTCGCGCTGGCGTCCCAGGCGATCGGCTGACCGACGGTTAAGTCCGGCGGTCGGCCGCGGCGCCCAGGGCCGCCGTAACGGCGGCGGCCACGGCCGCGGTGCTGGCCGTGCCACCCTGGTCGGGCGTCATCACCGTGCTCCGGGCCGTCACCGCTTCGACCGCGGCCATAACGGCGTCGGCAGCCGCCGTCTCGCCCAGATGGGCGAGCATCAAGGCGCCGGACCATATGGTCGCGAGCGGGTTTGCCCGGCCCTGGCCGGCGATGTCGGGTGCCGAACCATGCACCGGCTCGAACATCGACGGCACCCCGCCTTCCGGGTTGAGGTTCGCCGAAGCCGCAAAGCCGAGACCACCCTGGATCGCCGCGCCGATATCCGTGAGGATGTCGCCGAACAGGTTGGAAGCCACGACGACGTCGAGGCTCGCGGGATCGGTGATGAAGCGGGCCGCGATGGCATCGACGTGGTAGCGCGTCACCTCCACGTCAGGATAGTCGGCCGCGACGGCCTCGGTCACCTCGTCCCAGAACACCATGGAGTGCTTCTGGGCATTCGACTTGGTCACCGAGGCGAGCCGCCCGCCGCGCCCGCGCGCCTGCAGAAAGGCATAGCGAAGGATGCGCTCGATGCCGCGTCGCGTGAAGACCGACGTTTCGACCGCGACCTCGGCCGCCGTCCCCTGATGCACGCGCCCGCCCGCGCCACTATATTCGCCCTCCGTGTTTTCACGGATGCAGAGGATGTCGAAGGCTTCCGCCCGCAACGGCCCCCGCACCCCGGCGAGAAGACGGTGCGGACGGGCGTTGACGTAAAGATCGAAGGCCTTGCGGATCGGCAGCAACAGGCCGTGCAGCGACACCGAATCCGGCACGCGCTGCGGCCAGCCGACGGCGCCGAGATAGATGGCCGAAAAAGCGCGCAATTGCGCAATGCCGTCTTCGGGCATCATGCGGCCGTGCCGGAGATAATGCTCGCAGGACCAGGGGAAGGTTTCGCCCGTGAGGACGAAGCCGAAGCGGTTCGCCGCCGCCTGCAGCACCGACCAGCCCGCCTCGATCACCTCGCCGCCGATGCCGTCGCCCGGGATGAGCGCGATGCGGTGATGCTTCGGAGCCGGAGCCATGGGGAGGGCGGCGCTCACTGGAGGCCGCCGATGTGGAACGCCTTGGCCTCGAGGTATTCCTCGATGCCGAGGCTCGACCCCTCGCGGCCGATGCCCGACTGCTTGATGCCGCCGAAGGGCGCCATCTCGAGCGACACGGAGCCGGTGTTGAGCCCCACCATGCCGGCTTCGAGGCGCTCGGCCACGCGCCACGACCGCCGGAGGTCGGCGGTGTAGAAATAGGCCGCGAGGCCGAACGGCGTGGCATTGGCGAGATCGAGCGCTTCCGCTTCGCTGCGGAAGCGGAACACGGGGGCCAAGGGACCGAAGGTTTCTTCGTGCGCGAGCTGCATCTCGGGCGTGGCGCCCGTCAGCACCGCCGGAGCCACGAAGGAGCCGCCGCGGTCGGTGCCCCCCGGGGTCTGCAGCCGGCCACCCTTGGTCTGGGCATCGGCCAGATGCGCCATGACCTTGGCGCGGGCCGCCGCGTTGATGAGCGGCCCCATGGTCACGCCGGCGTCGCGGCCGTCGCCGAGGCGGAAGCCCGCGGCCGCGGACGCGAGTGCCGCGACGAAACGGTCGTGGATGCCGTCCTGAACCAGGATGCGGTTGGCGCAGACGCAGGTCTGGCCGGCGTTGCGGAACTTCGACGCCACGGCGCCCGCGACCGCGAGGTCGAGATCGGCGTCGTCGAAAACGATGAAGGGCGCGTTGCCGCCGAGTTCGAGGCTGACCCGCTTCACGGTGGCGGCGCATTGCGCCATCAACAGCCGACCGACCGCGGTCGAGCCGGTGAACGACAGTTTGCGGACGCGGATGTCGGAGGTCAGCACGCCGCCGACCGTGCCGGGCGCGCCGGTGACCACGTTGACGACCCCAGGCGGAATGCCGACGCGCTCGGCCAGAACCGCGAGCGCCAGGGCCGAGAAGGGTGTCAGCTCGGACGGCTTGATCACCACCGTGCAGCCGGCCGCCAGGGCGGGCGCCGCCTTCCGGGTGATCATGGCGATCGGAAAATTCCAGGGCGTGATGGCGGCCGACACCCCCACGGGCTCCTTGAGAACCAGGATGCGGCGATCGCTGGTCGGCGCCGGCACGCTCGCCCCCCCGATGCGGCGCGCTTCTTCAGCGAACCAGCGGATGAAGCCCGCGCCGTAAAGGACCTCGCCGCGCGCCTCGGCGAGCGGTTTTCCCTGTTCGAGCGTCAGGATCAGCGCGAGGTCGTCGGCGGCCGCCAGCACGGCGTCGTACCAGGCCATGAGACGATCGGCGCGCACGGGGGCCGGTGTGGCGCGCCAGTCCTGCCAGGCGGCCGCGGCGGCCGCGACGGCGTCGCGGGTGTCATCGGCGCCGAGGTCCGGAACGGTGCCGAGGCGCTCGCCCGTGGCGGGGTTGGTGACATCGATCGTGCCGCCCGCGGCGGCCCCCACCCAGGCACCGCCGATCAAGGCGCTTGTCCGAAACAGCGAAGGGTCACGGAGAAGGGAAAGGGTCATGCGGGTCTCGCGCTTTCTCACCTGTCACGGTCGTGCGGAACAGGTCGTCCGCCAGCATCCTAGGCCTGCGACGGCATGGAAAGCTGCCGCTTGGCCGGGCCGTTCAACAGGAGCTGCGGCCCCGATGGGCGGCAACCGCAGCATCTTCGGCGCTTGTCCCGCATCATGGCGGCATCTCGAACCCAGCGAATACCCCCATGTTGGCCAACAACCTCGCCGAACTCGATCGCGCCCACCTGATCCATCCCGTGATGTCGTGGCGCGACCACGAACGGCGCGGCGCCCACGTGCTGAGCTCGGGCAAGGGGGCCTACCTGACCGACGCGTCGGGACGCACCCTGCTCGACGGCTTTTCCGGCCTGTGGTGCGTCAACGTCGGCTACGGGCAGGACAGCGTGGTTCGGGCCGCGACGGAACAGATGCTCCGTCTGCCCTATGCGACCGGCTATTTCGGCTATGCGTCCGAGCCGGCGATCCGGCTCGCGTCGCGGTTGGCCGACTTGGCGCCCGGCGATCTCAACCACGTGTTCTTCACGCTCGGCGGTTCGGACGCGATCGACAGCGTGGTGCGCTTCATCCGCTTCTACATGCACGCCAAGGGCACGCCCGAGCGTCGCAACGTCATCTCCCTGGCCAGGGGCTATCACGGCTCGTCCTCGACCGGAGCGGGCATCACGGCTTTGCCGGCCTTTCACCGCGACTCCGACCTGCCGCTCCCGTGGCAACATTACATCGCCAACCCCTACCCCTACCGCAACCCCGTCGGCTCGGACCCTGAAACCATCATCGCAGCGTCGCTGGCCGAGCTGCGGGCCAAGGTCGAGGCCCTCGGGGCCGATACGGTGGCGGCTTTCTTCTGCGAGCCCATCACGGGGTCGGGCGGCATCATCGTGCCGCCGCGGGGCTGGCTGCCCGCCATGCGCGACGCCTGCCGGGACCTCGGCATCCTGTTCATCGCCGACGAAGTGATCACCGGCTTCGGCCGCACGGGGCCGCTGTTCGCCTGCGCCGACGAGGCGATCGTGCCCGACATGATGACGGTCGCCAAAGGCCTCACCTCCGGCTATGTGCCGATGGGGGCGGTGCTGATGTCGGAAGATGTCTACACCACGATCCGCGACGGCAGCCCCGAAGGGGCCACGATCGGGCACGGGCTCACCTATTCGGCTCACCCGGTCAGCGCGGCCGTAGGGCTCGCGGTGCTCGACCTTTACGAAAACGGCCTGCTCGCGCAGGGCCAGCGCGTCGGCGCCTATCTGGCAGACCGCCTGGGCGCCTTCGCGGCGCATCCGCTCGTCGGCGAGGTGCGCGGGCGGGGCATGCTGCAGGGGCTCGAGCTCGTCACCGACAAGGCCCGCAAGACCAAGCCCCCGCGCGAACTCGGCATCGCCGGCAAGCTGGCCGCCCATGGCCTCGAGAACCGGCTCATCTTCCGCGCCTTTGCGGATGACATGATCGGCTTTGCGCCCCCGCTCTGCTGCACGGAAGCGGACATCGATCTTCTGGTGGACCGGCTCGGCGCGACGCTCGATGCCGTGCTGGACGATCCGGCCGTGCGGGCCGCCCTGCGCTGAACGGTGCCGCCGGCCTCGCGTTACGCGGGGCCGGGACGCTCGGTCGGCGCCGCCCGATCCGGCACCATCGCGACGGCATCGACTTCCACCAGGAAGCCGAAATGCAGTTCCGGCACCGGCACCACCGAGCGGGCCGGGCGAAGGGGACCCATCAGGCGCGCATAAACGGCGTTGAAGCGGGGCCAGTTGGCGATCCCGACGATATAGGCCGTGACCTTGACGAGATGCTCGGGGCCACCGCCGGCCGCCGCAAGCACGGCCAGCATATTGGAGATCGCCAGCGCGGCCTGGGTATCGAAATCGGCGTCCGGGTCCTTGCTGCCGTCCGGGCGCACGGGCAATTGGCCCGACACATACACATGCGGCCCGGCCGCAACGCCCTGGGCATAGTGGCCGCCGGGGGGCGATACCCTGTCGGTCACGATGGGTGTGGGGGTCAACGTCGTCACCTCACCATCCTCCAAAGCGGGGCCACGTCGCTTCCAGGGTGGGCGAAGCGCCGCGCACCACGTGATAAGCGCCGTGCTGGGCTCCCGTCGCGCAGGCATGATTGGGCAGGATGCGGACGCGATCGCCGATCGCCAGCGCCGGCAGAGCGCCGTCGGCGCCCGGCCGCAAGGCCACGATGCCATGCTCCTGGTTGGCCCCTACCATGATGAGGTCCGCATAAGGCTGACCCGCGAGGTCGCAAACGACCCCATAACCCTGGTTGACGGCCTGCTTGGCCGTGCCGCGATCCTGGGACATCGCCATCCACCCCGCGTCAACCAGGATCCAGCCCTTGTCGTACTGGTGGCCGATCACGGTCGCCAGAACCGACAGCGCAATATCGCTCACCGTGCAAACGCCGATGCCGGTCATCACAAGATCGAAGAACACGAAGACGCCGGCCCGCACTTCCGTGACCCCGGTCAGGTCCTCGGCCGCGAAAGCGGTCGGGGTCGACCCGACGCTGACCACCGGACAGGCCAGTCCCGCGTTCCGCAGCACCGTGGCGGCGTCCACGGCGGCACGCCGCTCCCCTTCGGCGCAGATCCGAAGTGCGTCCATGCCGCGCGCCGCATAGCTTTCACCCGCATGGGTGAGCACGCCCCGAAGCTCCGCGCCATTCGCGAGCGTCCGCCCGATGGCGACAAGCCGGTCCGCGTCGCCGGGCAACACGCCCGAGCGGTGTCCATCGCAATCGATCTCGATATAGGCCGGCACGGGGGCGCCCGCCTGACGGGACGCCACCACGAGGGCTTCGGCCTGCGCCACCGTGTCGAGCACCACCGCGATATCGACGCCGCGGGCCCGCAGCGCCAGCACGCGCGGGAGCTTGTCGGGCGCGATACCGACCGCATAGGTGATGTCCCGCACGCCGGCGGCGGCGAATTGCTCGGCTTCCTGCAGCGTCGACACGGTGGCCGGGCCGCTCGGCGTCACCATGACGCGCCGCCCTGCCTCGACCGATTTGGCGGTCTTCAGATGCGGCCGCAGGGTCACGCCGAGGCGATCGAGCCGGGCGCGCAAACGCGATACGTTCGCCTCCAGCCGGGCGACATCGAGCACCAGGCAGGGGGTGTCGAGATCACCAAGCGTCGTGGGTGGGGCGGGGGCCAGCGTCGCCGTTTCGGCCATGGTCGCAAACTCCGAATGGTGGTGGATGGCTTTGGGCGGAACGCCTAGCTGTGCGCCTCGTCGGGCGCATAACCGAGCACGGACTTGGTTTCCAGGAACTCTTCGAGGCCGTGAACACCGTATTCGCGCCCGTTGCCGGACCGCTTGTAACCCCCGAAGGCGGCCCTGCCGTCCCAGGCGGGATAGTTGATGTGCACTTGCCCGGCCCGAAGCCCCATGGCGAACCGCCGAGCGCGCCCGAGATCGCCCGACTGCACCTGAGAGCCGAGCCCGTAGACCGTGTCGTTGGCGATCCGCAACGCTTCCGCCTCGTCGCGGTACGGCATGATCGACAACACCGGGCCGAAGATCTCCTCGCGGGCGATGCGCATGGCGGGCGTCACGGCGGAAAACACGGTCGGCTGTACGAAATAGCCGCGGTTGAGATGCGCGGGTCGGCCGAGGCCGCCGCAAACGAGCTTGGCACCCTCGGCGCGTCCCGCCTCGATCATGGCCTGCACCCGGGCATGCTGGGCCGCATTGGCGATCGGCCCCATGGTGGTTTCGGCGGCACGGGGATCGCCGACCCGCAGACCCGCCACGGCCTGGCGGGCCAGCTCCTCGACCTCGGCGAGGCGGTCGGCCGGCACGATCATGCGGGTCGGCGCGCTGCACGACTGGCCGACGTTGCGGAAGGCGGACAACACGCCCTTGCCGACGCCGGTCGCGAAATCCGCGTCGTCGAGAAACACGTTGGGCGACTTGCCGCCGAGTTCCTGCACCACGCGCTTGACGGTCGGGGCCGCCGCCTGGGCCACCAGCACGCCGGCCCGCGTCGAGCCCGTGATGGAGATCATGTCCACATCCGGATGGCTCGACAGGGCGGCGCCCACCACCGCGCCCGTGCCGCCGACGAGATTGAACACGCCGGGCGGAACGCCGGCGTCATGCACGGCCGCGGCAAATAACAGCGCGCTGAGCGGCGACAACTCGCTCGGCTTCAACACAACCGTGCAGCCGGCCGCGAGCGCCGGCGCGAGCTTGGCGGTGATCTGATAGAGCGGCCAGTTCCAGGGCGTGATCAGGGCGCAAACGCCGATCGGCTCCTTCACGGTCGCGGTGGCGCCGTTCAGCGTCAGGAATTCGTAGCGCTCGATCACCTCCGCGAGGATGCGAAGATGTTCGAGCGCGAAGGGCAATTGCGCCGTTTCGGCGAAACTGCGCGCGACCCCCATCTCGGCCATCATGGCGTCGATGAACAGCGCGGATTGTTGCTGGACACGGTCGCGGATGCCGCGAAGCATCGCGGCCCGTTCCGCCACCGTGGTGGCCGCAAAGGCGGGAAACGCCTTTCGAGCCGCCGCGACCGCCGCGTCGACATCCTCGGTCGGGGCCAGCGCCACGTGGCCGATCACTTCCTCGGTCGCCGGGTTGACGACCGGGTGACGCTCGCCGCCGGTGACGGGCCGCCAGGCACCGTCGATGTAAACGTCATCCGCGTGGGCGATGGACATGGTCGTGCCTTGCGAAACGGGGTGACAAGGGGTCAGCCAAGCGCCTGGCTGGCCATGGTAAGGACGCGGACGGCACCGCTCGCGGCCGACGGACCGCGTGTCATCTGGGCGCAGCGGTCGATGTTGCGGAGGCCGTTGGCTTCGAGGAAGTCGACAAAGGCGCCGTCGCGGTTCGGCGTGTCCATGCGCCCGAAGCCGCCATCGAGCGCCCGCACATGCGGGCTCGCGAGCGCGATCGCCTGTGCGTCGTCGGCACATACGATCGGCCCGACGACCTGCCCGCGCCCAAAGGCTCGGCGGGTCGAATAGCCCAGAAGCCGGCCCGCCTGTTCGGACACAAAGGTCGTTCCGGCCGTTCGCAGCAGGCCGATGAGGCGAGACCTGTCGGCCCCGGTCGCCTGGGCATCGAGCGCCAGGATGGCGGGCCAGTCTTCGTCGCGCGCCGGCCGCACCGCCGGGTCGTCGACCAGGCGCGCCGCGTGAATGGTGCCCTGATGCTGCGTGATGGCGCCCGTGACGCGGAACCCGAGCCGTTCATAGAGCCCGCGCCCGGCCTCGGTGGCGGTCAGCCGCAGGCTTCGGGGTCCGGCCGCATCGAGCAGCGCCGCCATCAGCTTGCGGCCGACGCCGAAACCTTGTCGGCCCGGTTCGACGATCACCATCCCGAGATGGCCGAAGGCAGGGCCATAGGGCCACCACATGGCCGTGCCGAAGACGACACCATCGGCATCTGTCGCCACGACGCCATGGCCGGCGGCGAGGAACAGGTGCCAATCCTCGACCCGGTGGGCCCAGCCGACCGCCGTCGACAGGGCATGCGCCCGTCCGATGTCCTCCGGACCCATGGAGCGGAGCTGGATGGTCTCGGTCACGGGGTCCTCCGGCGGCCAGGCTGCCCGAAGCAAAGGCCTTGCGGCGGACGCGATGGCTTGAAGCACGGTTGTCTCATCGTGGCCCACCCTATCGGCCACCGAGGGAGATTGGTGCCGAGTCGCGCTGCTGTGCAGCGTGATCCGCCGTGCCGCACCCAGGCCCGAAGCACAAAATGCTGCGCTCGAAACGCCATCTCACCGACGCCGCGTGGCCATCAGCCCAGCCTTGGGCCTGAACCGACGCTCCGATCACCCGCAGGACGGCTCACCAACGAAAGACGCCCGCGGCAAAAGCCACGGGCGTCTCGGAGATCAAGGGTCTGAAAGCCAATCAGGACCATCGGGCGGGCGTGCGACGACGCGACGTCCCGCCGCCCGATCTCCCCGATGGCCCCTTGGCTTTATCGGAGGTTTCACACCCGGCGGGGTAGCCTGACCGTACCGAAGCGGCCACCGATCACCGAAGCGATGGCGCCCAGCACCAAGGACAACACGATCATCAGGGAGGCCTGCGACGTCGTCTTGGCCGCGGCATCGGCAACCTCGGTGGCCTTGACCTTGGCCTGGGCTACGGCCTGTGCGTATTGCTGCTGATAGGTTTGCACCTGCGACTTGGCCTGATCGACGGAAATGTTCTCCGCCTTGGCTAAGGCATTGGCGGCCCGATCGAGCGCCTGCTGTTGTTGCGACGGATCGCCGGTCACCGCCGCCTTGATGGCCTGGGTTGCGGCATCGCGGAGCTGGGCTGGATCCTGACCGCCACTGGCCGACCGGATCTGCGACTCGATGCCGGACAGCGGGTCGTTCATGCCGGGCAGCGACGGGGCGGCAGCCTGGGCCACCGTCTGGACGGCGCCACCCAAGGCATGCCCGGCCCCACCCAGCGTGCTCGTGACGGCGCTGAAGGCTCCGCCGACGATACCACCCACAGCGGACGACAACAGGAACACGATCACCATGGTGGTCACGCCCCAACTGACGAGGCCATGGTAGCCGGCCGTCGATGTCACGGGTTTGCCGCTCAGGCGGCCGGCGACGAAGCCGCCGAGCGCCGCGGCGACGATGCCCGAGAGCACCCACCAGATTGCCGCACCGAACGACAGGCCGGAAGCCGAAGGTGTGCCGGTCGACGCCGGGTCCACCGTGGCAAGGCCGATCCCCAAGCCGAGGATCGACAGAATGAGCTGAACAACGAGAGCCATCACGACGCCGGCGAAAATGGCGCCCCAGGACACGCTGTGTCCAGGCGCCACCCCGACGACGGCTCGGTCATGGGCGGAGGGCTCGGTGGCGATGCCGGTGATCGAGGTCATCGTTCGCCCCTCAGCCGCGTGTCGACATGACGACGACGCCCAGCACAAAGCCGATCGCGCCCGCCACCATCACACCCGTCAAGGGATGCTGAGACAGCTGCTTCTCGATCGAACGGGAGCCGCCGCGCACAGAACGGGATCCCTGGCGATAAGCCTGCTCGGCATAGTCGGTGACCGCGTCGGACGCGTCCCGCACGCCATCGACCGCCTGGCCGTAGAGGTTCTGTGCCGTACCGACCGCTTCGTTCACCAGGCCTTCGGCATGGGTCTGGTTGCTGCCGGTGACGCGACCGGCCAGGCCCTGCATTTTGCCGCCAATGTCACGGGCCGCGCCCGCAATACGATCAGTGTTCATGGTGGGAACTCAAACTCGAAAAGGGATGAAGGGCTGCGGACACCCGCGCCCTGAGATCGGGCGGGGTGCTTACTTCTTGAACGCGTCGCGGACCGTGTCCTTGGTCTCGCCGACGGCACTCTCGGCCTTGCCGGCCAGCTTGTCGGCCGCACCTTCGGCTTGAAGCTTCGTGTTGCCCGTCACCTTGCCGACGGTCTCCTTGACGGCGCCCTTGGCCTGATCCAACGCGCCCTCGATGCGGTTCTTGTCCATTCTCGTCTCCCATCGTTGCGTCGCCACATGGGACGCCCGGATGAGAAAATAGGCATCGAACCCGCCATCTCAATAGTGCGGATCGGCTAGTGAGATAGTGCGGCCGGTTTAGTCGGACTTCGATTGTGATCGGAATGGAAATCCGTGCTCGCGTCCCCAGATCACGAGTTCGCTGCGTCGGTGGACCTCGGTCTTGCGATACAGCGCCGCGGTGTGGTTGCGGACGGTGTTGACCGACATGGTCAGCCGCTTGGCAATCGCGGCATCGCTGGCGCCGTCGCACATCAGCCCGAGCACCTCGCGCTCGCGAGCCGTCAGGGCGAGAAGCGCATCGGGGTCGGTTCTGTTTGGCTGGCGCAGCGCGGCAAGGCGCTGGATCACCCCGCGGCTGAACCATGAGGTGTCGGCCATCACCGCGTCGATGGCGCCCATCAGTTCGCGCTCCGTATGCTTGCGGGCCGAAATGTCGAGGAGGGTCGCCAGCACGCAAGGCTCGGTGTTGATCGTCATGGTTTCAGCCGCCACCATGCAGTCGAGGTGCGCCCCGTCCTTGGTGACGAGGCAAGCCTCCAGGGCGTGAACATGACCGTTGGCCTGCAAGGCCGCGTGGAAGCCAGCTCGCGCCTCGGCGGCGGCCCACATATTCAGCTCGAGGACGGTCCGGCCCCGCACATCCTCGTTCGTGAACCCGAAAGTTTGGGTGAAGACATCGTTGATGGCCACGTAAGCGAGGTCCTTGAGCCGAACAAGAACGGTCGGCACGGGCGACAAGCGGAAAGCCTTTTCGAACCGCTCCTCGCTCTGCTGGAGTGCGGTCTCGGCCTTTCGACGTAGCTCGAGGTCGGCGAAGGTGAACAGCATGCATGGCTCGTCATCCATGTCGATCGGCTGGCCGGCCACGATGACGAAGCGGTTGCCGCCGTCGGGCAGCGGCAAATGTGCTTCCATCTGCGGAATGGTGCGCCCTTCGCTCAGCCGTTCCACGGCCAGCGTGCGGCGCTCCGCGCCGGCGAACAGGTCGACCTCGTAGGTGCTGCGACCCAGCAGGTGATGCCGGTCGTAGCCCGTCATGTCGAGGAAACCCTGGTTGACCTTGATGAACCGGAGGTCGGACAGCCGGCAGATGATCGCCGGAGCGGGATTGGCCGCGAAGGTGCGCTCGAAGCGTTCTTCCGCCGCGAACCGTTCCGTGGCGTCGGTGACGACGAGAACCAGGAAGTCAGGCTTTCCCTTGCGATCGTTCAGCACCAGGCTGCGGATGCGATGCACCCATTTGACCTCCGGGTCGCGGGCGGGCGTGACCTCCACCACCACGTCGTCGAAGGCTTCCCCCGCGATCACCCGCTCAATCGGATAGCGTTGCTCGTCGAGGCTCCCGTTGTTGCGGTAGCGCAGCACGAAATTGGCGCGATAGGCCGCAACGGTCCGGCCAAGACCATCCAGGTCCTCGACCCCGTGCATGGCAAGCGCGGCATCGTTGGCCCAGCTGACCGACTCGTCCGGCTCGACGATCACCACGCCCTCGGTCAGGCCGGCGATGATCAAACGCAGTTGAGAACGGTCGACAGCCACGGTCATGATCGGTCCTTGTCACGCCGACAAGTCGCAGACCGACGTTCGGGTTCACCGCCAGGCAGCCAGGGTGCGGACCGCAATCCTCAACCGTCCGGCCAAATCCCCCCGAGAGCCCGTGTCATGCTGTTGATACTTACGATGGAGCGGGCGCGCTTTTGCTTTCTGCATGAGAAACGGGCCGACACGCTGCCGCACGAACTCGGACCTAGCTTGCGAACCATCTCCGCAACCCGAAGCGTGCATCCGCACCAGTTCATGACAGACCCAAGGCCCGAACGGCCGGCTCGTCGGTCTATCCGCTGATCACGCCCAGAACACGATGCAGCGCCGCTATGATGTTGCCAGCCTCATAGGGCTTTGCGACCCATTCGCTGTCGTGCCATTCCGGGGGTTCTGACAAGCGGTTCTGACCTGAGGCGAACACGAACGGGATGCCGCGTTCTCGCAGCTTCTGCGCAAACCTATAGCTCACGCCATCTCGAACGCGGACATTCAGAACGGCGCCGTCGATTTCAACCAAGGGCACGATTTCAACCTGGGCCATGGCAGAGCAGGGACCAATAACCACCGCGCCCTCTGCGTCGAGAACGCGTTCCAACTCTTCGGCAAGAAAGTACTCATCCTCTAACACAAGGATGCGACGACCCCAGAGTGATTGCATCTCAGCGCATGTCCAGCGCGAGCTCTGTCCGCTTAAGCTGCGTTCTCCCGCTGTCCGCCCTGACCAAACCCTTCACGATCAGGGAATTTACCGTCACCGTGCACTCCTCCTTGTTCAGGAAGAACCCGTGCATCCCGCTTACTTTCTGACGGTAGACGATGTTGTCGAGGTGCTTAAGCAACCACCCTTGCCGTTCCGTGAGCTTCATTCCCGCCTCCAGCTTACAAGCCAAGGTATTCACAGGCGATATTGGCACGCCTTAACCTGAAGCAGGTTCCTCAAGGATGTTCGGTCAGACGCAGCACCGATGTGAGCTCTGTGCTGGGACCGGCACCAGAATGACTATGCTGGCTTGGTCGACATGGAAGACCTATCGTTGCCCATGGCTGAACTCTACGCGTCGATGAAGTAAGCAGGAAAGCGCTGGCGCAAGGCCGTGACATCGGGGATCACGATGCTGAGGTGATCGCGCATGGCCAGCCGGGCCGCCGCACTGTCGCCTTGGGCGCACGCGTCTCGGATCCGTTGATGCTCGGCGATCACCTGATCCATCCGGCCGGGTGCCGGCAAGGTCAGCCGGCGCGCCCGATCGATCTGCACCTTTGCCGAGCGGAGGAGCCGCCAAACGCCCGGATAGCCACTTCCCGCGGCCAGCGCTTCATGGAACGCCTCGTCAGCCTCATGGAACCCCCGAAGCTCGTTCCGGGCCGCCATGCCCCGTTGCAGACCCAACGCGGCGTCGAGGCCGTCCACCGCCCGGCGGGCGGCCGAGCCCTCCACCGAAACGGCTTCCAGGGCTTGGCGGATCGCGAGCGCCTCGGGAATGGCGCCGACCGGTATCCGGGACACGATGGTGCCCGATTGCGGGAAGATCTCGACGAGACCCTCGTCCGCAAGGCGCAGCAGGGCTTCGCGAATGGGCGTGCGGCTGACGCCGAAGCGCTCACCGAGCTGCCGATCGTTCAGCGACGTGCCCGGCAGCAGATCCATGCCGACGATCTGATCGCGCAAGGATGCCGCGACGGCAGCGGCCGTCGTGCCGCGCACGGGCCGTCGGACCCGATGATCGGCGGGAAGCTGGCGCGTGTCGCGGATCGGATCGGTCGGAAGGTCCATCGATTGACATACTAATATATCAATCCTACCCTCATGCAACCGGCGTGGGGTCCGGAGGTCGACCAGAGGCTGCCGTGCCGCTCCATCCCGACAGGCTGTTGCCGATCGAACCCGAAGCGCGCGCCATCGCGCGGCGGCTTTACGCAGAGGTCGCGGCCCTGCCGATCCTGTCGCCGCACGGCCATACGGATCCGCGGTGGTATGCCGAGGATGCGCCCTTTCCGGATCCGGCCGACCTGTTCGTCAAACCGGACCATTACGTCACGCGCATGCTGTATTCGCAGGGTGTGCCGCTGGAAGCGCTCGGGGTCCCGCGGCGGGATGGCGGCCCGGTCGAAACCGATGGCCGGGCGATCTGGCGGCTGTTCGCCAAGCACTTTCCGCTGTTCCGCGGCACGCCGACACGGCTCTGGTTCGAGCACGCGCTCGAGCAGGTCTTCGGCATCAAGGAGCGGCTCAGCGAGGCCAATGCCGACCGGCTCTATGACACCCTCGCGGACGCCCTGCCGCGGCCCGAACTGCGCCCGCGGGCGCTTTATGAGCGGTTCAATATCGAGGCCATCGCCACGACGGACGGCGCCCTCGACGACCTCCGTCACCATCGGGCGCTGCGCGACTCGGGCTGGACCGGCCGGGTGCTGCCGACTTATCGCCCGGACTTCACCGTCGATCCCGAGCGCGACGGCTTCAAAGGCCATGTCGAGCGCCTTCTCGCGCTGGCCAACGAACCGATGGGCTGGGCCGGTTATCTTGCGGCCCATCGGGCGCGCCGCGCCGTCTTCCGCGCCCTCGGCGCAACCGCGACCGACCATGGCCACCCGACGGCGCGAACGGCCGACCTGCCCGAGGCCGAGGCCAAGGCCCTGTTCGAGCGCGTGACGCGCGACACGCCCTCGGCCGCCGATGCGGAACTGTTTCGCGCCCAGATGCTCACCGAATTCGCACGCATGAGCGTGGACGACGGTTTGGTGATGCAGATCCACCCCGGCTCGGTGCGCAACCACAACCCGACCCTGTGGGCCCGCTTCGGCACCGATGTGGGCGCCGACATCCCGCAACCGACCGATTACGTCCATGCGCTGAAGCCGCTGCTCGATGCCATGGGGAACGATCCGCGCCTGACCCTGATCCTGTTCACGCTCGACGAAGCGCGATACGGCCGCGAACTGGCCCCCCTGGCGGGCCATTATCCGGCGCTGCGGCTCGGGCCCCCCTGGTGGTTCTTCGACAGCCCCGAAGGCATGCGGCGCTTCCGCGAAGGCACGACCGAGACGGCGGGCTTCGCCAACACGGTCGGGTTCAACGACGACACCCGCGCCTATCTGTCGATCCCGGCGCGGCACGACATGGCGCGGCGGGTGGATTGCGCCTACCTTGCCGGCCTCGTGGCCGACCACCGCCTCGATGAGGACGAAGCCGCCGATCTCGCGCAGGACCTCGCCTATCGGCTCGCCAAACGCGCCTACAAGCTTTGAACCCGACAGCCGGCTGAACGGCCCACCAACGCCCCGCCACGAGGGCGAACCTGGAGGCAACACCATGACCATCGATCGCCGGCAGTTTCTCGGCGGCCTCACTGTCGCGGGCCTAGTTCCGGGCCGCGCCTGGGCCGCCTTGCCGCCCCTGCCGAACCATGCCGTGACGCTGACGATCGCCGATGTGGCGGGCAATCTGGCGCTGACCCAGAAGGCCATCGAGGGCTATCGCCGGGCCAAGCCGCGGGCGGTGTCGCGCTTCGCCTTCACCAAGGCGCCGGCCCCCGAGCTGCCAGCCAAGATCAAGGCCCAACAGGAGGCGGGCCGGGTCGACATCGACCTGGTGCTGACCGGCACGGATGCGCTGTCGGCCGGGCTCGACCAGGGCATCTGGCTCGATCTCAAGCCCTATCTCGCCGATCTGCCGAACCTGGCCGACCTGTACCTGCCGCAGGCCTATAAGATGCAGGCCATCGCGGCCGACCATGGCCTCGTGGTCAGCTACTACCCCTCGGGCCCGTTGCTCGAATACATGCCGGCGCGCGTCAAGCAGATGCCGAAGACCGCGGCCGACCTGCTCGACTGGACCAAGCAGAACAAGAACAAGTTCAGCTACGCCCGGCCGTCCAACTCCGGCCCCGGCCGCACCTGGCTGATGGGGCTGCCCTACATCCTCGGCGACAGCGATCCACACGATCCCGAACACGGCTGGAGCAAGACCTGGGACTACCTGAAGGCACTTGGCGAGAACGTCGAATATTATCCGGGCGGCACCTCGCAGACCATGAAGGAACTGGGCGAAGGCACGCGCGACATCATCGTCTCGACCACCGGCTGGGACATCAACCCGCGGGTGCTCGGCATCGTGCCGAAGGAGGCCGCGGTCGGCGCCCTCGACGGATTCCACTGGGTCACGGATGCCCAATATATGGTGGTGCCGAAGGGGGTCGGCGACGACAAGCTTGCCGTGCTGCTCGACCTCATGGCCTTCATGCTAGAGCCCAAGCAGCAGGCCTATGCCTATGACCAGGGTTATTTCTATCCCGGCCCCGCCGTGAAGGGCGTGACGCTCGACATGGCGCCGGAAGAGTCGCAAACCGCGCTGAAGGAATTCGGCCGACCGGACTATGACCAGTTGATCGCCTATCACCCGCTCGAGGTGCCGCTCACCGCAGGCAGCATGGTCAAGGCCTTTGCGCTGTGGGACCAGCGGATCGGGGCCGGCAAGGGATGAGCGCGATGCCGACAGCCGCATCCCCGTCGACCCGACCCGCGCCCCGCGGCGCGACACTCGTCATGCGGGGGCTCCGGCGCGATTTCGGCAGCTTCGCGGCCCTGAAGGGCCTCGACCTGACGATCGAACCCGGCGAGTTCGTGGCGCTGCTCGGCCCGTCGGGCTGCGGCAAGACAACGGCTCTGAATTGCATCGCGGGCCTCACGGCCCTGAGCGACGGATCGATCATGCTCGGCGAGCGCCGGATCGATCCCCTGCCGCCCGAAGCGCGGGGCTTCGGCATGGTGTTCCAGAGTTATGCGCTGTTCCCCCACATGACGGCGCGCCGCAACGTCGGCTTCGGGCTTGCGATGCAGAAGATGCCCCGGCGCGAGGCCGAAGCGCGGATCGAGGAGGCGCTGAAACTGGTGCGGCTCACGGCCCAGGCCGACAAGCTGCCCGGGCAGATGTCGGGGGGCCAGCAACAGCGCGTCGCCATCGCCCGCGCGATCGCGATCCGCCCGCCCGTCGTGCTGATGGACGAGCCCTTGTCGAACCTCGATGCCAAGCTGCGGCTCGAGATGCGGGCCGAGATCCGCCGCATCCACGAGACCATCGGCTCGACCACGATCTACGTGACGCATGACCAGGACGAGGCCCTGTCGATGGCCGACCGCATCGTGGTGATGCGCGACGGGCTCATCCGGCAGACCGGCACGCCCGAAGAGCTCTACGAGCGGCCGGCCCATGCCGACGTGGCCGAGTTCATGGGGTTCCGCACCCGCCTGAAGGGCCATGTGCGCGGCACGGACGGCAAGCGGGTCACGGTGGACACCTGCGGCATCGCCGTGGGGGTGGCGCTGCGGCCCGGCATGGCGACGCCGCAGGACGGCGAAGCCGTGACCCTGATGATCCGGCCGGAGGACCTCGTGGCGGGCCCGGTCGGCCTTCCCGCGACCGTGAAGATCGGCGAATATCGCGGCCGCGCCTTCTTTGGCGCCGCCGAAGCGGCCGGCGGCACGGAGTTGTTCTTCCGCAGCGAGCGGGCGATCCACGCGGGCGACCGCATCACGGTCGCGGCGCGGCCCGAGCAGATCCTGCTGTATCCGGAGGCCGACCGGTGACGGCCGCGACCCCGGCGGCGAGGGCGCGCCCCCACCCCCGCGTTCCGCTTCGCCTCAGGCTCGCGGCCCGCGGCATCGACGGGGTGACGCTGATGGTGCTGCCCGCGCTGGCGGCCTTGCTGGCGTTGTTTGTCTATCCCTTCGCCTATGGCGTCGCGGTGTCGCTCGCACCGAAGGTCGGCCCCTTCTACGCCAATTACCGAAGGTTCTTCGCCGACCCGTTCCTGCGCGAAACCATCGGCAACACGCTTGCGCTCGCGGTGCCCACCACGCTGCTCGATCTGCTGCTCGCCTTGCCGATCGCCTTCCGGGTCCGGTTGATGAGCCGCCAACGCCTGCTCACCACGATCCTGGTGCTGCCCGTGACGCTCGGCACGGTGTTGATCGCGCAAGGCCTGCTGACCTATCTCGGCCCGCAAGGCTGGTTCAACCGCGTGCTGATGGCGCTGCACCTCATCGCAACACCGCTCAAGCTCACCAATAATTTCTGGGGCGTCTTCGCGTCGCTGGTCATCACCGGCTTCCCGTTCACGTTTCTGCTCACCTTGTCCTACGTCAGCGGCATCGATCCGGCGCTCGAACAGGCCGCCGCGACCCTCGGGGCGGGACCTGCGGCGCGCTTTGCCCACGTATACCTGCCGCTGCTCGTACCGGGGCTCGCCGTGACGTTCTGCTTGAGCTTCGTGCAGGCCTTTGCGGTTTATCCCTCCGCGGTGCTGCTCGGCGCCCCGGCCGGCAGCACGCATGTGATCTCGATCGCGGCCTATCAGGCGGCCTTCGAGCAATATGACGCCTCGCTCGGCTCGGCCATCGCGATGATCATGGGCGGGGTGCAGCTGGCTGTCGTGCTGGCTGTGCTCGGCGCCCGCTCGTTGTTCTACCGTGGTCCGGTCGGAGGCACGAAGGGATGATCCGCGACCACAGCCTTGCTTCGAAGCTCTGGACCACGGCCGTCTGGGCCGTGGTGCTGCTCTTCGTTTTGAACCTCCTGGCCGTGATCGCGACCGTGATGGTCGACTCGGTCGCGACCCGATGGCTCGGCACCTGGCTGCCGGCTGGCTTCACGACCCACTGGTACCGGGACGCCTGGGACGAGTTCCAGTTGACCGACGTGCTGATCGTCACCTTCGAGGCGGTCGCGGCCGTCGTGGCCCTGTCGGGCCTGCTCGGGGTCACGGCCGCCTATGCGCTTGCGCGGCGCGACTTTCCCGGCAAGCGGGCCATGACCCTCGTGTTCCTGCTGCCGCTGCTCGTGCCGCCGATGACCTATGGCATCCCGATGGCGACGCTGCTGTACCGGGTCGGCCTCGGCGGCACGCTCACGGGCGTGGTGCTGGCCAATCTCGTGCCCGCCATCCCCTTCGTGGTGCTGGTGATGATCCCCTTCATCGAGCAGATCGATCCCCGCGTCGAGGCGGCCGCGCGGGTGTTCGGCGCCCGCACGCCGCAATTGTTCGGCCGCGTGCTACTGCCTTTGCTGCTGCCCGGCATTCTGGCGGCGCTGCTGCTCGTGCTCGTGCGGACGATCGCCATGTTCGAGCTCACCTTCCTGACGGCCGGAGCCGACAGCCAGACCCTGGTGGTGGCGCTTTACTACGCGGTCTTCGCGTCCGGCGTCCGTGCCGGCCAGGAGGTCGACGTCATGGCCGTCGTCTATATGGTGACCACCCTGGTGTGGCTCCTTCTGGCCCTACGCTTCGTCAACCCCACCCAGATCGTGGCCCGAGCCAAGAACCAGGCCGCCCACTGAGCTTGGGTGTGACGGCGGTTCCTATACGCCTTGGCGGAGAAGCGCGACTTCGTGCCTAAGCACGACAACCCAGTACGTTGCATAGAGAAGTTCGCGAGGACCGGCGCGAGCGCTACTTAAGCAGGGACGAGATCAAGCGCCTCGGCGCGGCCCTAGCGACTTCGAAGCTCCTACCGGAGGTTAAAAACCGCACCACCTCCCTTCCGCCACCGGTTTCAGCCGCCATCCTGCGCCGAGCCGTCCCACCTGCGGGCCTGTCCACTACCTACGCAACGGCCGGCTGAACCAGGCGACCTTCACGCTCATCCTGTTCGTACGAGACATCTGCTGCGACGTCGGCCTCCGACCTGCTGCGGGGCGGAAGCCTGCGCCGCGCTGTGCTCAACCCGCTTACAAACGTGTTCGGCGTCTAGACTAAATGGACCGACAAAGCGGACAACAACATCTGGGCAGAACTCCGCCGTGAGTTTGTCATGCGTTCACATCCATTCGCGCTCTGCATCAATAGCTTCAACACCAAAATCCGTCAGGTGACAGGCGGCGCGATGGTCCGGCGTACGCGGCGTCAGCATCGGGCGCTCGGCGCGGCAGCGATCGAAGGCGTGCGGGCAGCGCGTGTGGAACGGGCAGCCGGGCGGCACCGCGAAGGGGCTCGGCAGTTCGCCTCGCGTCGCCGCAGTGGCGGTGCGGCGCGCGGGATCGATGTCGGGGGCCGCATCGAGAAGCGCGCGCGTGTAGGGGTGGCGCGGGCGCGCGAACAAGGGTTCGGTAGCGCCCAGTTCGACGATCGAGCCGAGATACATCACCGCGACCCGATGGGAAATATGCCGTACGAGCCGCAGGTCGTGGGCCACGAACACCACCGTGAGGTGCAATCGCGCCTGCAGTTCGAGCAGCAGGTTGACGACCTGCGCCTGCACCGACACGTCGAGCGCGGAAACGAGCTCGTCGGCCACGATCACCTCGGGCTCGACCGCGAGCGCCCGGGCGATGCCGATGCGCTGGCGCTGGCCGCCGGAAAACTGATGCGGCAGGCGGTCGGCCGCGTCGGCCGGAAGTCGCACGAGCTCAAGCAGTTCGGCAATGCGGCCCGGGATGTCGGCGGGTGGGCGCATGCGATGCACGCGCAAGGCCTCGTCCAGCACCTGGCGCACCGTCATGCGCGGGTTGAGCGAGCCATAAGGGTCCTGGAAGATCATCTGGACCCGGCGGTTGTAGCGGCGGCGGGCAACTCCCGCGAGGCTGCCGATGTCGGCGCCCTCAAACCGGATGCGGCCGTCGCTCGGCTCGATGAGGCGCACCACCGCACGGGCAAGCGTGGACTTGCCGCAGCCCGATTCACCAACGATGCCGAGCGTCTCGCCCCGGCGCACGTCGAGGCGCACGGCATTGAGCGCATGCACGGCACGGGGTGGCCGCTTGGCCAGTCGGTCCAACAGCGTGCGCGGCACGGGAAACCGGACCGCCACATCCTCGATCGACAGGAAGGGCGGCTCGCTCATGGTAGTGCTGACTCAAGAACCCGGTCCTGATGCCAGCAGGCGGCGCGACGGTCTGGGGTGACGGGCGCGAGCGGCGGCGCATCATGCCGGCAACGCTCCGTCTGGAAGGAACACCGCGGGTGGAAGGCGCAGCCGGCCGGCATGGCAGCGAGGCTCGGCGGCGTGCCCTCGATGGATAGCAGCGGCCGGCGCTCGGTGCCGGCACGGGGCACGGAGCCGAGGAGGCCGCGCGTGTAGGGATGACGCGGCGCTGCGAAGAGAGCCCCCACGGGGCCGCTTTCGACCAGGCGCCCGGCATACATGACGGCCACCCGGTCGCAGGTCTGGGCCACCACCCCGAGATCGTGCGTGACCAGGATGACGCTCATGCCGAGCCGCTCCCGCAGCCCGAGGATGAGCTTCAGGATCTGATCCTGAATCGTCACGTCGAGCGCCGTCGTGGGCTCGTCGGCGAGCAGCAGCCGCGGTTCGCCCGCGAGCGCGATGGCGATCATGGCGCGCTGCCGCATGCCGCCGGAAAACTGGTGCGGGAGGTCGCCGAGCCGGCTCGCGGGGGCCGGGATGCCGACGAGATCGAGCAGGTCCGTCGCGCGCTCCCGCCGCTCCCGGCTGCCGAGGCGTGTGTGGGCCCGCAGGCTTTCGTCGATCTGCCGGCCGACCGTCAGCACGGGGTTGAGGGCCGACATGGGTTCTTGGAAGATGGTGGCGATGGCGCCGCCGCGCACGTCGCGCATGCGGGCTTCGGGCAGCTTCATCAGATCGCGGCCGTCCCACACCACCTCGCCCGTGGTCCGGCTCGGCGGCCGCACGAGGCGGATCAGCGACCGCAAGGTGACGCTCTTGCCCGAGCCGGATTCGCCCACGAGGCCCAGCACCTCGCCGGGCGCGAGGTCGAGGTCGACGTTGTCGACCGCGGTCACGGGGCCGGCCGGGGTGAGAAACCGGGTGGTCAGGCCGCGCACCGTCAGGGCCGCACCTGTCGAGATGGCGGTCGCCGCGGGGCTCATCGGCGCGGTCGCAGCATGTCGGCCAAGCCGTCGCCCAGCAGGCTGAAGCCGAGGCCGGTGATCACGATGGCGAGGCCGGGAAAGATCGAGATCCACCAGGCGGTACGCATGTAGTTCTTGCCGTCGGCGATCAGTACGCCCCATTCGGCCGTCGGCGGCTGCGCCCCGAGCCCGAGATAGCCGAGGCTCGAGCCGAGCAGGATGCAGAGCGCCATATCGGTCATCCAATAGACGATCGCGGCCGTGATGGCGTTGGGCAGGATGTGGCGCAGCAGGATGCGCGCGGTGGAATAGCCCATGACGCGGCCCGCGGCCGCATAATCGAGCCGTCGCTGCACCGCCACCTCGGCCGCGACGATGCGGGCATAGAAGACCCAGCCCACCGTGCTGACCGCGATATACAGGTTGATGAGCCCGGGCCCCAGCACCGCCACGATGGCGATGATCAGCACCAGGAACGGGAACGTCACCACGGCATCGACGACCCGGCCGAAGACGACCTGCGCCCAGCCGCCCGCGTATCCCACCGCGGCGCCGACCAGCGTGCCGAACAAGACGGGAAACAACGTGCCGAACAGCGCGATCTGCAGGTCCACCCGGAATGCCCAGATGGTGCGGCTGAGAATATCCCGGCCGAAGTTGTCGCTGCCGAAGAGGTGCGCCGCCGACGGGCCTTTCAGGATGGCCTTGTAGTCGAACTTGGTCGGCTCATAGGGCGCGAAGGCGCCGGGCGCGATCGCGAGCAGGATCGCGGCCAGCAGGATCGCGGCGCCGGCCGCGAAGGTCCAGTTGATCGGTGGCGGTCGCATCCGGCGCCGCGGTCGGTGCTGCCGCGGCCGGGACAAAACATCCTCAGCGGCCGTCATCCAGCCGTCCGTGGGTCGAGCGCGGCCTGCAGCAGATCGGTCAGCAGAAACACCAGGGACACCACCAGGGCGAGGGTGAGCGACAGCCCCTGGATCACGGGATAATCGCGGCCGTAGATCGAGTCGATCATCAGCCGGCCGACGCCCGGGATGGCGAAGACGGCCTCCGTGATCACGGCGCCGCCCAGCAGAGTTCCGACGGTCGGCCCGAGAAGAGCGACGGTCGAGATCAGCGCGTTGCGCAGCACATGGCGGGTGAGGACGATGCGGGGCGCCAATCCCTTGGCGCGGGCGAAGTCGACGTATTCGGCTCCCAGCACGTCGATGATGGCGGAGCGCAGGTTGCGCATCAGTACGGCCGCGAGGCTGACTCCAAGCGTCAGGGCCGGCAGGAACAGGTGGTACACGCGGTCACCCCAGCCGTCGCCATAGCCCCCGACCGGAAACCAGCGCAGTTGCGCCGAGAACACCGTGAGCAGCACCAGCCCGATATAGAAGACCGGCATCGACAGCCCGATCTGGAAGGCGCCGCGGATGACGAGGTCCGACGCGCGGCCGCGCCGCAGCGCCGATATGAAGGCGAGCGGCACCGCGAGCGCTACGGCGATACCGGTCGCCATGCCGGTCAGCAGCAGCGTCGGCGGCAGGCGCTGCCCGACCAGGGTCCAGACCGGGACCTGGGCGATAAGCGAACGCCCGAGATCACCCGTGATGACGCGCTTCACATAAAGCCCGAACTGCACCAGCACGGGCTGGTCGAGCCCGTAGGCGGCCCGGGCCTGGGCCACCTGGGCATCCGTCACCCGGTCACCCGCGATGGCGCTGAGCGGATCGCCCGGCAGCAGCCGCACCAGCACAAAGGTGACGACCAGGATGAAGGTAAGGGTCGGCACCATCTGCAGCAGGCGGCGGAGGACGTAACCGGCATCGGGCATGCCCCCGGCCTTTCGTGCGCGTGCTACTTCTCGAGCGATGTGCCCGAGAAGATGTTGTTGCCGAGCGGGATCTGCAGGAATCCCTTCACGCCCGTCTTCAGCACCACGGGATAGGGCGACTCGTAGAGCGGCACGGTCGGCCCGTTCCGGTAGATCTCCTGCATGCGGGCGTATTGGCCCGCCCGCTTCGTGGTGTCGAGTTCCTGTTGGGAAGCTTCGTAGAGGCTGTTGAACTCGTCGCTTTTCCAGCCCGAGTGCTGCGCCTCGATCACGGGCGTGTAGCCGAAATAAGAGGTGATCTCGTTCGGGTCGGCGATGTCGTCGGTCCAGTCGCCGAGCCGCATCGAGAAGTCGCCCTTGCGGAAGCGGTCGGTGCGTGTGGCGTTGTCGACCTGCTCAATGTCGAGCGTGACGCCGACCGCGGCCCACATCTGCTGCAATGCAGTCGCGATGCCGATCTCGTCCACGTTGCCGGCCAGGACCAGGCAGGAGAACTTAAAGCCTTTGTCGAATCCGGCTTCCTTGAGGAGCGCTTTGGCCTTGTCGGGGTCGGTCGGGAACACGGGGCCGGTGCCTGTGTGCAGCGGCGTCGCACTCGACATGTAGCTGCTCATCGGCGTGCCGACCCCATGGGTCACGATGGCGATGATGGCGTCCTTGTCGGCCGCGTCGTTCAGGGCCTCGCGCACTTTGGCGTTGCTGAGCGGGTTGTCGGCGCCGGAGTTCAGCTTCGGGCGGACGTTGAAATTGCCGTAGGTGACCTTGGTCGACGGAAACAGCGCCATGTTGAGCTTCGGATCGCCCTTGAGCTCCTCGACGCGGCTGAACGGGATGAACTCGGCCCCGTCGAGTTCACCCGACTGGACCTTCAGGATGCGGGTCGCGTCGTCGGGCAGTACTTCGAAGGTGACACCGTCGAGATAGGGCAGCGGCTTGCCGTCGGCGCCCTGGCGCCAGTAATGGGGGTTCCTGACCAGCTTCATCTCCTGGCCGCGCGACCAGGATTGCAGCACGAAGGGCCCGGACCCGACCGGGTGTTCGGCAAAGGCCTTGGCCTTCTCCACCATGGTGGCGCCCGGCATCGCCTCGAACTGCGTCTTCGGCATGATCTGGTTGTTGAAGACGCTGAGGCCCGCGATGATGGCGGGGTCCGGGTGCTTCAGCGTCAGCACGATCGTCTTCGGGTCCTTGATGTCGACCGCGCCGATCGACTCGTCGATGAAGTTCCAGATGCCGTTCTTCGGATCCCGCGCCCGGTCGAGCGACCATTTCACGTCCTCGGCCGTGATGGGCGACCCATCCGAGAACATCGTGCCCTCCCGCAAGGTGAGCGTCACGCTCTTGCCGTCGGGGGCCACGGTCCAGGCCGTGGCGAGGCCAGGCTGCACGCCCTTGCCGTCGTCGGTGGGCAGCAGCAGCGTGTCGTAGATGTTGGACAGGATCCAGATATCGACGTTGGCGTCGTTGAGCACCGGGTCGGGAAACAGGCTGTCGGCGTAGCGGCCATAGGTCATGGTGCCACCACGGGTCACCGCCTGCGCCGGCGCCGCCAAGCCGGCGAGGCCCGTGCCGGCCAGCAACGTAAGGATCGCGGCGGACTTGATCGCAGTCGTCATGATGCCTTCGGCTCTCCACCTGTTCTGCTAGACTAGAACGCTAACGTCGTGGGATCAGTGCTGTCAACGCAGGGTGTGATGTCAGATTAAGCAGTCGAAAGCCAAAGTTTCAGCAAGGTGTCTGATTGCAGCACCGATGGCAACAGTGCTAGCCTTCTAGTACAGATGACAAGCGTTTCCATCCGTTTGACACTCGACCGCGCCCTGCCGGTGCCACTCGGCGCCCAATTGCGCGGCCTCGTCGAATACGGCATCGCGTGCGGCGAGTTCCGCCCCGGCGACCGCCTGCCGTCGGTGCGCGATCTGGCCGAGGAACTCGGGGTCGCGCCCATGACGGTGGCCCAGGTATATCGCGACCTTAAGGCAGCCGGGCTCATCGAGGCGCGCGCCGGCTCCGGCACCTTTGTGGCGCGCCGCGCTTTGAGCGACGATTCGCACGCGCGGCTGGCCGCCTTCCACCGGCAGGTCGACGCGCTGGTGGCCGCCGGCCTCGCCCTGGGGCTGCGCAGCGGCGACATCGCCGGGCTGGTGGCGGCTCGGTTGTCGGCGCGGCAGGCGGGCGGGCCCGAGCGCCGGATCGCGCTCGTCGGTCTCTTCGCCGAAGCGACGGCCGATTACGCCCGGACGCTCGCCGCGGCGCTCGGGCCGGGGGTGACGGTGCTGCCGATCACCATGGAGGCGCTTCAGTCCGACGCCGCCGCGCGGGCTCGTGTGTTGGCCTTCGACCTGGTGTTGACCTTTGCGCACCGCCGACGCGAGATCGCAGATCTGCTTCCCGAGGTCCGGGTCGAAGCCATCAGCTTCATTCCGGCCGAGGCGACCCGACGGGCGCTCGCCAGCCTCGATCCGAGAACGCGGGTGCTCGCCGTGTCGCGGTTCCCCGCCTTTCTGCCCATGATGCGGCCGGGCGTGCAGCGCTTTGCCCCGCATGTCGCCACCGTCGACGCGGCCGTGCTCGACGACCCGTGCCTCCATGCCCGCCTGGGCGGCCATGACGTGGTGGTCTACGCCACGGGTGCCGAGGCGGTCCTCGACCGGCTCGCGCCGGGCGTGACCACCATCGAATACCGGCACAGTCCCGACCCGGGCGACATCGACCGCATCGTGCGGCCGTTGCTCGAGGCCATCGATCCCGCCCTCACCACACGAAAGGAAACGCGATGACCATCGCGGCGATGAACTGGCCCCAGGTGGAGGAGCGCCTGAAGCACGACGACCGCTGCATCGTCCCGCTCGGCAGCACCGAACAACACGCCCACCTGAGCCTCGCTGTCGACTCGATCCTGTCCGAGCGCGTCGCCACCGAGGCAGCGGCCCCCCTCGGGGTGCCGGTGTTTCCGGTTCTGGCTTATGGCGTGACGCCCTATTTCCGCGCTTATCCAGGCTCGGTAAGCCTCCGCGTGCAGACCTATGTGGCGGTGATCCGCGACATCCTCGATGGCCTGCACGAGCAGGGCTTCCGGCGCATCCTCCTGGTCAACGGCCACGGCGGCAACCAGCCGGCCGCTGCCTTCGCGGCCGAGTGGATGGCCGACCATCCGGGCGCGGCCGTCAAGTTCCACAACTGGTGGAATGCGCCGAAGACCTCGGCCAAGGTCCAGGAGATCGATCCCGTGGCGAGCCACGCCTCCTGGATGGAGAATTTTCCCTGGACGCGGCTGCCCGGCGTGGTCCAGCCGACGGAACAAAAGCCCATGGTGGATTTCGACCGCATGCGGGTGATGGGGTCGGCCGCCGTGCGCACGCTTCTGGGCGACGGCAATTTCGGCGGCCATTACGAGAAGCCCGACGCCGATATGCTGGCCGTCTGGGCCGTCGCGGTCGAGGAAACGCGTGCGCTGATCGAGGGGCCGTGGTCGTGAGCGGCGTCGGGGCAAGCGACACCATCCTGATCTGGGGTGCGGGTGCTATCGGGGGGGCGCTCGGCGCGGCCTTCACCCGGGCCGGCGCGGACGTGCTTCATGTGGATGCGGCGGCCGATCACGTCGCGGCGCTGAACGCCGCGGGGCTGACCCTGACGGGCCCGATCGCCCCCGGCCATGTGGCAGCGCGGGCAGCGTTGCCGGATGCGGTGCGGGGGCAGTTCCGCCGCTGCATCCTGGCCGTCAAGGCTCACCATACGGCTGCGGCCATCGCGGCGCTGGCGCCCCATGTGGCCGCGGACGGCTTCGTCATCTCGGCCCAGAACGGCCTGAACGAAACCGTGATCGCGGATGTGGTCGGCCGCGAGCGGACGATGGGCTGCTTTGTTAATTTCGGGGCCGACTACCTCGCGCCGGGAACGGTGCTCTACGGCGGTCGCGGCGCTGTGGTGCTGGGCGAACTCGACGGCCGGTCGACGGAACGGCTCGCGGACGTGCATCAATTGTTTCAGCGCTTCGATCCGGCCGCGATCGCGACGCCGAACATCTTTGGCTATCTGTGGTCTAAGATGATCTATGGCGCGCTTTTGTTCGGCACCGCGCTGACGGACGACAGCATCGCCGACGTGCTGGCCACCGCGGCCTTTCGGCCGATCCTGACGCGGCTGGCCCACGAGGTGGTGGCCGTGTCGCGCGCCGAAGGCGTGGAGCTTGAGCCCTTCGACGGCTTCGATCCCGCCGCCTTCCTGCCGGAAGCGCCGGTAGCCGTCACGGCGGCCTCATTCGACGCCATGGTGGCCCACAACCGCCGGTCCACCAAGTCGCATTCGGGCATCTGGCGCGATCTTGCGGTGCGCAAGCGCCCGACCGAGGTCGATGCCCAGCTCGGGCCGGTGGTGACGCTCGGGGCGCGGCACGGCATCGCCACGCCCGTCACAGCAGCCGTGATCGCCCGCATCCACGACATCGAGGAAGGCCGGCGGCCGCTCGATCGCGCAAACCTCGCGGAGATCGCGGAGATCGCGGCATGACGGTCGACTTCGGCGGCCGCACGGCCCTGGTCACGGGCGCCGGCCATGGTTTCGGCCGCGCCATCGCGGTGGCGCTCGCCGGTGCCGGCGCGCGGGTGATCGCCACCGACCTCGGCGACGACGAACTGCCCGGCACGGTGGCGGAGGCTGGTGCCGGTTGCGAAGCCGCCCGGCTTGATGTGACAGACGAGACCGCCGTCATGGCCCTGGCGACCGACCTCGCCGCGGCGGGCCGCCACGTCGGCATCCTGGTCAACAACGCCGGCGGCGTGCTGGGCCAGGTCGGACGGCCCCTCGAGGAGATCGATCGGCGCGACTGGCAGGCGATCTTCGACGTCAACCTGACGGGCGCCTTTCTCACCGCCCAGGCCTTCGCCCCCGCCATGAAGCGCGCCCGGTGGGGTCGCATCGTCAACATCTCGTCGGGTGCGGGCCTCGGCATCAGCCTCACGGGCATCCAAGCCTATGCGAGCGCCAAGGCCGGGCAGATCGGTTTGACGCGGCAGCTTGCCCACGAGCTCGGGCCCTTCGGCATCACGGTCAACAATGTGGCACCCGGCTTCGTGCGGGCGAACCCGGCCACCGAACGGCAATGGGAGGCGATGGGCGCGGAGAAGCAGGAACGGCTTCTGGATGCGATCGCGCTGAAACGCCTCGGCACCCCGGCCGACATCGCCAATGCGGTGATGTTCTTCGCTTCGGACCAGGCGGGATGGATCAGCGGCCAGGTCCTTGGCGTGGACGGCGGCAAATGATCGACCTGGACCTCGAAGCCGATCTCGCGGCGGGCTTCCCCGCGGCGCTGGAGGAGCTGAAGCGCTTCTGCCGTATCCCCAGCGTCAGCACGGATCCGGCTTACCGCTCCGGCATCGCAGACGCCGCCGCCTGGGTTGCGGCACGGCTGCGCCAAGCCGGTTTCCCCCAGGTCGAGACGATCGCGACCGGGGGCCATCCGCTTGTGCTGGCGGAATGGCACGCCACGCCGGGCGCCCCGACGATCCTGGTTTATGGCCACTACGATGTGCAGCCGCCCGACCCGATCGCGAACTGGACGTCGCCGCCCTTCGACCCGGTTGTCCGCGCGGACCGGCTCTATGCACGCGGCGTGTCGGACGACAAGGGCCCGCTGCTCATCCCCATCCTGGTCGCCGAAGCCATGAGCCGCCGGCGCGGTCGCCTGCCGGTCAACCTTGTGGTGCTGATCGAGGGCGAAGAAGAATCCGGCAGCCCGCATTTCGAACCGGCCGTCGCGGCCCTCAAGCCTCGCCTCGCCTGCGATCTCGCGGTTTCGGCCGACGGCGCCATGTGGCGGCCCGACCTGCCGAGCGTCACGGTGGCGAGCCGCGGCCTCGTGGCGCTCGACGTGGTGCTGACGGGCGCCGCCAAGGACCTCCACTCCGGCCGTCACGGCGGCAGCGCCCCGAACCCGCTGCAGGCGCTGGTGCGGCTTCTGGCGACGCTGCACGACCACGAAGGCCGCGTGGCCGTGCCGGGATTTCACGACGGCGTGCGCCCGCCCGACCCGGCGATCCTCGCGGCCATCCGGCAGGCCGACTTCGACCCGGCGGCCTATTATGCCGGCATCGGCGCCGTGCCGCCCGTGCCGATGCCGGACGGCGATGCGCTGTTGGTCCGGCAGTGGCTCGAGCCGACACTCGAATTCAACGGCATCGCGGGCGGCTATGCGGGCCCCGGCACCAAGACCGTGATCCCTGCCACCGCACAGGCCAAGATCACCTGCCGGCTCGTCGCCGGCCAGGTGCCTGCGGCCGTGCTCGACGCCGTCCGGCGTCACCTCGCAGCCCATGCGCCGTCCGGCTTCCGGCTGGAGATGCCGGGTCACGGCTCCGGTACTCCCGCTTTCGCGCTCGACCCCGGCCTGCCGGGCCTCGCGGCAACCGAAGCGGTGTTGGCCGAGGTCCTGGGCCAAGCTCCGTTGCGTGTCGCCATGGGCGCCACCGTGCCGATCGGCGGCGTGCTCGAACGGCAACTCGGGGTGCCGACCGTGTTCTTCTCGTTTTCGACGTCCGACGAGGATTACCACGCACCCAACGAGTTCTTCCGGCTCGAGAACTTCCGCCGCGGACTCGTGGCCTGGGCGCGGCTCCTCGATCGCCTGGTCGACCTGCCGCGAAAGCGCGAGCCATGACGGACGACTTCGCCTTCGCCACGATCGCGGAGATCCGCGCCGCCTACCGGAACGGCCGGACCACGCCCGTTGCCGTGACCGAGGCCGCTCTCCGCCGCGCTGCATCGCTCGAACCTCGGCTCAACGCCGTCGTGACGCTGCTGCGCGACACCGCCCTGCGCGAGGCCGAGGCCGCCGGGCGTGACCTCGCGACGGGGCGGGACCGCGGCCCGCTGCACGGCATCCCGGTCGCGGTGAAGGACCTGATCGACGTCGCCGGCGCACCTACCACCTTTGCGACCCAAGCCGTCGATCCGGTATGGCCGGCGCGCGACGCCACCCTGGTCCGCCACCTGCGCGAGGCCGGAGCCGTGATCCTGGCCAAAACCAACCTGCTCGAATTTGCCTATGGGATCGCCCACCCAGCGATCGGGCAGACCAACAACCCCTGGGACACAGGCCGCACCTCCGGCGGCTCTAGCGGCGGCTCGGCAGCGCTGGTCGCGGCCGGGGTCGTGCCAGCCGCGGTCGGCACCGACACGGGCGGTTCCATCCGTATTCCGGCGAGCTATTGCGGCATCGTCGGCGTCAAGCCGAGCTTCGGCCTGGTGTCGACTGACGGCATATTCCCTTTGTCTCAGTCGCTCGATCATGCCGGCCCGATCGCCCGTACGGTGGCCGACGCCGCGACCTTGCTGGCCGGCATGACCGGGCGGGCGATGCCGGTTGTGCCGCGCGCCCCTGCGGCGCTGCGCATCGGCGTGGTTGCAGCACACCGCGATTCGCCTCTGGTGACGCCTGGCGTGCGGTCGGCCTTCTTGGCGGCCCTCAACCGCCTCGCCGCCGCCGGGGTGCATGTCACCGAGGTCGGCTTGCCTGGGCTCAACACCGTCAATGACGCTCTGATGAACGTGTTGCTGCCCGAGGCCGCTCTCGTTCACGAAACCCTCGCGGCAAGCCGGCCTGACGGCTACGCGCCTGGCACGGCGGCGCAGATCAAGGCGGGAGCCGCCGTCAGCGGCCTCGCCTACCTGCGGGCTCAGGCTTCACGTGCCCGTCTCCGGGCGGTGGTGGAGCACATCCTGTCCGAGGTCGACGTCCTGCTCAGTCCGGCAGTCGCCTTCGTGGCGCCACGCGAGGACCCCGCGCTCGATGCCGAGGGAGGGGACGGCGAGATGCTGTCCTCCGGACTCGCCAACGTCACCGGCCACCCTGCGCTGAGCTTGCCGTGCGGCCTCAGTGATGGCTTGCCGGTCGGGCTGCAGCTGATCGCGAAGACGGACAGCGCCTTGTTGTCCTGCGCGACCTCAATCGAGACAATCCTCGCATTCGACGCACGGCCGGATCTCAAAGCCTGATTGAGGATGCTTTGAACCAGCAGCAGACCAGTATCGCTGTTTGCCAGCCCTTTTGTAGCACTGGAACGAAGCCTCCGCAGTCGCTGACGCAATTGGCCAATCATTTAACCTAGATTAATTCTAGGATAGAAAATCTGTAGTCTACGCAGGTTCCAAAAGATCGACGCTAATCGAATTGTCGTCGCGGACGTTGTGTTGCGTGAACGCAGCTAGCAAAACGACTCGTTTGTAATAAGAACGCAAAGAGGTGAGTTGTCGGAACCTTTACAGCGGAGTGGAGTGATGACGCTTTGCGTAAGCATGCTTGTGATGCTTGACACGCGAAGCGACGGCCGATTTGCGCAGGGTTTGGCTTAGTCCATCTTCCACGATGTATTGCCGTTCGATGCCAGCGCCTTCGAAGCCGCGGCGGGATGTTATTTGCGCATGTCCTTCGGCTTGGCTGAAACATAACGGCGCGAGGCGTGCCGTTGGCTACAGGGCATTGCCTCGAGTCCAACTCGAATTGAAGGGTTGGCTCTTCGCTGCTCTTCTTGCCATAGCTGGCTCCCGTCAGCCCGCCGCGTCCGAGACCTATTGATCGCTGCGCTGCGAAGCCGACCTGCAGGGTAGACGTGGATCCGTTCCGCAATCAACCTTTGGCCGGATTGTCTTAGGCATCGTCAGGAGCAAAGACGCTGCAGCCGCGGCGGATTGGGCGATGGAAACTCCGGCAAGCTCAGAAGAAATGCGACACGAACTCGGGAGCCTCGCTGAGGGCGTGAGCCATGAATTCCAGGCCGCGACGCAGGCCGTCGCGGTTGATCGGGCCGCCGAGGCAGACCCGGACGGCCTCGGCCGGGGGACCCGACACCGTAAAGGCGTCGCTGGCCACGACGCCGAGCCCCGTCGTCCGCATCTGGCCCACAAAGGCCGAGCGGGTCCAGGGGGCCGGCAGCGCGACCCAAAGGTTGAAGGACATCGGGTCGGCCCTGAAGCTGCCGGCCGGCAGGATCTCGGCCGCCAGCGCCTGGCGCGCCGTGGTTTCGGTGCGGATGAAGCGCAGGATCGCGTCGGCGGTGCCATCGGTGATCCAGCGCGTCGCGATGGCGGCCGTGAAGGGCGAAGCCATGACGGTGCTGGCCCGGAGTGCCGCCGCGAAGGGCCAGCCCGAGCGGCTGTCGGGCACAAGCGTATAGGCCGTGCGCAGGCCCGCGCCGATGCATTTGGCGAGGCCCGCGATATGCCAGGTGAGGTCGGGCGCCAGCGCCGCAAAGGGCGGCGGGCTTTTCAGCGGGATGAACCCGTAGGCGTCGTCCTCGACGATCGGCACGCCGAAATGCCGGGCCGTCGACGCGATGGCGTCGCGGCGCTCCTTCGGGATGGTCAGCGTCGTCGGGTTCTGCAGCGTCGGGTTGAGGTAGAGCGCCTTCGGGCTGCCGTCGTGGCAGGCCGCCGCGAAGGCGTCGGGATCGATGCCGTCGCGATCCATCGGTAGGCCCTGCAACGTCACCCCGAGCTGCGCCGCGATGGCGCGGACGCCCGGATAGGTGATGGCCTCGCTGAGCACGGTGTCGCCCGGCTTGGCGAGATGGCCGAGAATGCCGAGCAGCGCCGCATGGGCGCCGGGCACCACGAAAACGCGCTCCTGCGCCGGCACCAGCGCCCGGCGACTGAGCCAGTTCGCGGCCGCCGCCTTGTCGGCCGGGGCGCCGCCGAACCCCTGGTAGCGCAGCAGGCCGACGATGTCGGCCGAGACGGCCTCGATGCCGGCGCGCATGCGGGCGAGCAGCGCCGGGTCGTCCGGCTCCGGCGGCAGGTTCATGGACGGGTCGGTGATCGGCGCCTGCGGCCCCGCGATCGGCACCGGGCGGGCCGTCGGCGCGGTCGGGCTCACGCAGGTGCCTTGCCCGACCTTTGAAACGATGAGGCCGCGGCGCTGCGCCTCGACGTAGCCTCGCGCCACGGTGGTGAAGTCGAGGCCGAGCCGCGCCGCGAGCTTGCGCTGCGGGGGCAGACGGTCGGCCGCCGTTAAGCGACCGGACCCGATGTCGATCGCGATCGCATCTGCGATGGCGATGTAGCGGGGCTTGCTGCTCGGGTCGAGATCTGGCGTCCAGTCGGGCATCAGGCTTCTTAGCGGCCAATCGACCGGAAACGCAATGACGCAGCTATGATTGACTGCATTGAATGTGGTAGGTGTCTTAGTCCAAATTCTCGGTTTTCGCCTCATTCCTTCGCGCTATGAGCAGAAACGATGCAAAACGCTTGCAAGATCAACTTTGATTGACTGTTCTTTGGACTTGCCCGGGCAGCAGCCGAACGCCACCATTGACTGGCTCGTGAATGGAATGCCTGCGGGCATTCTGACCATCTGGAGAACAGCCATGCCAGCTCCGACCGTGCCCGCGACTCAGAAAGGCGACTATCTCGTCGACTATGAGGAAAAGGTTTTCGAGGATGTCAAAGCCAAACCGGGCGAGAAGGCGCTCGTCACCTTCCACACCGTCGCCTTCGAAGGCTCGATCGGCTTCGTGAACCTGCTGCAGGCGACCCGCATCCTGCGCAAGGGTTTCGAGACTTCCGTGCTGCTGTATGGTCCGGGCGTGACGCTCGGCGTGCAGCGTGGCTTCCCGAAAATCGGCGACGAGGCCTTCCCGGGTCACCAGAACTTCAACAACCAGATCGCCAAGTTCATGGCCGAGGGCGGCAAGGTTTATTGCTGCCGTTTCGCCCTGCAGGCGCTCTACGGGCACGGCGAACATTCGCTGATCCCCGGCATCAAGCCGATCGCGCCGACCGATGTGCTCGACCTCATCCTGCTGCATCGTCGCGACGATGCCTTCATGATCCACACCTGGACCGTGTGACGCTGCCGGCCTGTTGCGACCCTGGGCGTCCGGCCCGGGGCCATGTGCGACGGGCCATCGACGCCTTCGTCACAGGACGGACCCAGACCCGATGAGCGAATCCCGCACCATCCGCGCCGCCGCCGTGCAGATCGCCCCCGACCTCGACTCGGGCGCCGGCACGCTCGAGCGGGTTCTCAACGCCATCGCCGAAGCGGCCGGGAAGGGCGCCAACCTCGTCGTCTTCCCCGAAACCTTCGTACCCTGGTATCCCTACTTCTCCTTCGTGCATCCGCCCGTGATGACCGGGGGCGAGCACCTCCGGCTTTACGAGCATGCGGTCGTGGTGCCCGGGCCGGTGACCGAGGCGGTGGCGTCGGCGGCGCGCCGCTATGGCCTTGTGGTGGTGCTCGGCGTCAACGAGCGCGACCACGGCTCGCTTTACAACGCCCAGCTCGTGTTCGACGCCGACGGATCGCTCAAGCTCAAGCGCCGCAAGCTGACCCCGACCTTCCACGAACGCATGATCTGGGGGCAGGGCGACGGCGCCGGCCTCAAGGTGGTGGATACCGCGGTCGGCCGCGTCGGCGCGCTCGCCTGCTGGGAACACTACAACCCGCTCGCCCGCTACGCCCTGATGGCGCAGCACGAGGAGATCCACGTCGCCCAGTTCCCCGGCTCGCTGGTGGGGCCGATCTTCGCCGAGCAGATCGAGGTGACGATCCGCCACCATGCGCTCGAAAGCGGCTGCTTCGTGGTCAATGCCACGGGCTGGCTGACCGAAGAGCAGATCGCCCGGATCTCGCCCGACGAGAAACTTCGCCGCGGTCTGCGCGGCGGCTGCATGACCGCGATCGTGTCGCCGGAAGGCGCCCATCTGGTGCCGCCGCTGACGCAAGGCGAGGGCATCCTTCTGGCCGACCTCGACATGGGGCTCATCACCAAACGCAAGCGGATGATGGACTCGGTCGGCCATTACGCCCGGCCCGAACTGATGAGCCTTCTGCTCGACGGGCGTCCCGCGCTGCCGATGCACGCAACCCAACCGCTTTCCCAGCCCAGGACACCCGCCGATGAACGCGATGACGCCGACGGTTCCGACGGAACGGCTGATCAACGAGTTGCAGTCCTTCGGCGTCAGGCTGGTTGACCCGACCGCGGGCGCCGACAGCCGCCGCGGCGGCGCCGGCCCGTCCGACCACAAGGCGGTGACGATCGACGGCGTCACCGTGATGGTGCCGGTCCATACGGCGCCCGCCTTCGAGAGCCCCTATCTGGCCGAAAAACCGGACGCGGGCGGCCTCAGCACGATCACCCGCGACGGCCACCCCGTTGCCCGCATCAGCTTTCCGCAGCGGCCGCGCTTCTACGACCTCGCCACCGCCGAGGGCGTGCCTTATTCGAAGATCGCCGTGCTGCACGGGCGCGACGTGCTGGCCACGACCGTGCTGCAGACCTGCGTGCGTTACGCGAGCCGCACCAAGACGTGCCAGTTCTGCGCTATCGGCCAGTCGCTCGCGGCCGGCCGCACGATCGAGCGCAAGACGCCGGCCCAGCTGGCCGAGGTCGCCAAGGCGGCGGTCGAGCTCGACGGCGTCCGCCACATGGTGATGACCACCGGCACGCCGCCCGGCAAGGACCGGGGCGCCGCCATCCTGTGCGAGAGCGCCGCGGCCGTGAAGGCGGCGGTGGACCTGCCGATCCAGGTGCAATGCGAGCCGCCCGACGACGACATCTGGTTCGCGCGGATGCGGCAGGCCGGCGCCGATGCGCTCGGCATGCACCTCGAAGCCGTGACCCCGGCGGTGCGGGCCCGCATCATGCCCGGCAAGGCCCAGGTGTCGATCGAACGCTACCTCCAGGCGTTCGCGGCGGCCGTGCCGGTGTTCGGACGCGGCCAGGTTTCCACCTACATCCTGGCCGGGCTCGGCGACACCAGGGAGGCCATCCTGTCGCTGAGCGAAACGCTGATCGGCCTCGGCGTTTACCCCTTCGTGGTGCCCTTCGTGCCAATCTCCGGCACCCCGCTCGAAAGCCATCCGACCCCCACGGCCGGCTTCATGCACGATATCCTGGCGCCTTTGTCGGACATGCTGGTGGCGGGCGGCCTCAAGGCCACGGACGTCAAGGCGGGCTGCGCCAAATGCGGCGCCTGCTCGGCCCTGTCGACCTATGAGCGGCGGGGCGCCGCATGATCTTCGAGTCCGTCCGCCCCTACGTGTCGAGCGCCTTTACAGTCAAATACGCCACCGAAGCCTGGGAAAAGCGCGGCGCTGCCGTGCTGCGCCGGCAGGTGTTCTGCGACGAACAGGGATTGTTCACGGACCACGACCGCGACAGCATCGATGCGGTGGCGACGCCCATCGTGGCGCTGTCGTCCTATACGGTGGCGCCCGACGCCGTGGTCGGCACCGTGCGCATCCACGAGGCGGAGCCCGGCACCTGGTGGGGCTCGCGGCTCGCGGTCGCGGCCGACCACCGCCGGGTGGGGGCGCTCGGCGCCGCGCTGATCCGGCTCGCGGTGGGCTCCGCCCATGCGCGCGGCTGCTCCACCTTCCTGGCCCATGTGCAGAGCCAGAACGCCCTCCTGTTCCAGCGCCTGCATTGGGATGTGGTGGGCACGGTCGAACTGCACGGCCTGCCGCACATGCGGATGCAGGCCGATCTCAGCTTCTACCCGCCTTTCGTGACGCCTGACGTGGGCTTCCTGGCGCTAGCCCGGAAAGCGGCCTGATGGGGGACGGTGTCGGGTTCGAAACGCTTGTGGCGGGGTTGCGGGCCAATCCCGGCCTCGGGGCCAAGGCCGATATTGGCACGGTGGCGGCGGCGCTCGGCCTCGACGGTGCTTCGGCGGTGCCGGTGGGCGACGATTGCGCCGCCATCCCCGACGGCGACGGCTTCCTGCTGCTCGCCATCGAGGGGTTCATGAACGGCTTCGTGGCTGGCGACCCCTGGTTCGCGGGCTGGTGCGGCGTGATGGTCAACCTGTCCGACATCGCCGCTATGGGCGGCCGGCCCATCGCCGTGGTGGATGCGCTGTGGGCCGCGGGGGCCGACGGCGCCGCGCCCGTGCTCGAGGGCCTGAAGGCCGCGGCGACGCACTTCGGGGTGCCGATCGTCGGTGGCCATAGCAATCTGAAGACCGACCGCGGCCAGCTCGCCGTGGCGGTACTGGGCCGGGCCAAGCGCCTGCTGACGAGCTTCGACGCGGCGGCCGGCGACGTGCTGGTGGCGGCCATCGACCTGCGCGGCCGCTATCGGGAGCCTTTCTCCAACTGGGAAGCCGCCACCGACGCCCCGGCGACGCGCCTGCGCGGCGATCTCGCCGTGCTGCCCGCCATTGCCGAGGCGGGGCTCTGCCGCGCCGCCAAGGACATCAGCCAGGGCGGCCTCGTCGGCACCGCGGCCATGCTGGCCGAATGTTCGCGCGTCGGCATCGCGCTCGACCTTGCGGCGGTGCCCCGCCCGGACGGCGTCGATCTCGGGCGCTGGCTGCAAAGCTTTCCGAGCTACGGCTACATCCTGGCGGTCGCGCCCGCGCACGTGCCGGCCGTGCTGGCGCGCTTTGCAGGGCGCGGCATCGCCGCCGCCGCCGTGGGCGCGGTCGATGCCAGCCGGCAGCTGTCGGTCCGCCATGGCGCTGAGGCGGCATTGATCTGGGATTTCGCGCGCGACGGGTTGATCGGGTGCGCCCCGGGCGGCACCACGGCGGCCGCATGAGCCGCGTCGCCCTCCTGTGCCATTCCACCAACCCGCGCGGCGGGGTGGTGCATGCGCTGGAACTCGCCGATGCGCTCGAAAGCCTCGGCCATGAAGCTACGGTCCATGCGCCCGACGCGAGCGGCCGCGGCTTCTTCCGGGCCACCGCCTGCGCCACCGTGGCGGTGCCGGCAACGCCGCTGGCCGGCACCGCCAGCACGGCGGCGCTCGTTGAGGCCCGAATTGAAGACTATCTACGCCACTTCGCCGACCCCGCGCATCGGCGCTTCGACGTGTTCCATGCCCAGGACGGCATCTCGGCCAACGCTCTCGCCACCCTGAAGGCGCGGGGGCTGATCGACGGCTTCGTCCGCACCGTGCATCACGTCGACACCTTCGCCGACCCCCGCGTGGCCGCCCTCGAAGATCGCTCCATCATGGCGGCCGACGTGCATTGCGTGGTCAGTGCCACCTGGCGGGATGCGCTCGCGGCGCGCTATGGGCTCGCGGCCACCCTGGTCGGCAACGGCGTGGACCGTGTCCGGTTCTCGCCGCAGCCGCAGCCGGGCGACGCCACGTTGCGCCGCCGGCTCGGCCTTGGGGGCGGCCCGGTGTTTCTGGCGGTCGGCGGCGTCGAGGCGCGCAAGAACACGGTGCGGCTGCTCGAAGCCTTCGTGAGGGTGCATGGGTCTCTGCCTGGGGCGCAGCTCGTCATCGCGGGCGGCAGTTCGCTGCTCGATCACGGCACGACCCAAGCCCGCTTCGCGGCCGTGCTGGCCGCAAGCGGTCTGCCGGACCACGCCGTGCTGCGGCTCGGCCCGATGGCCGACGACGACATGCCGGCGCTCTACCGCAACGCCGACGCGCTCCTGTTTCCGTCCCTCGTCGAAGGCTTCGGCCTCGTGGTGCTGGAGGCCATGGCGTGCGGCCTGCCGGTGGTCACCTCGCGCATTGCGCCTTTCACCGATTACCTCGCGGCCGAGGACGTCCTGTGGTGTCACCCCGAACAGGTGTCCTCCATCGCCGACGCCATGGTGTTGTCGCGCGTGCCGGAGGTGCGTGCGGCCTTCCGGTCACGCGGCATCGCCGTAGCGGCCCGCCACGGATGGGACGCCGTCGCCCGCGCCCATCTGACCCTCTACGCCACGCTCGGAGCCGCCGCTTATGCCTGAGATGCGCTTCCACATCCGCTGGCCGGACGGCACCGAGGAACGCTGTTATTCGCCTTCGCTCGTCATCAAGGATTTCTTCGTGCCCGGCGCCGCCTATGCGGTGCCGGACTTCCTGGCCCGCAGCCGGGACGCGCTGACCATCGCCAGCGATCGCGTGGCTGCGCGCTACGGCATGCCGTGCAGCCTCGCGCTCGGCCAGCTGCAACGCATCGAGGCGGCGGGCCGCGCCTTTGCGGCGAGCCCCGACGCCCAGGTCACCGTGCTGCTTTTTGAAGACTGAACACCGCCGCGCCGTAGCGCCAGGAGATCCACCCATGCCTCCAAGCATTCCCCATCACCCCGTGGTGGTGGTCGGCGGCGGCCAGGCCGGCCTGTCGATCAGCGCCCATCTGAAGGCACGCGGGCTCGCGCATGTGATCTTCGAGCGGCATCGCGTCGGCCATGCCTGGCGGGACCAGCGCTGGGACAGCTTCTGCCTGGTGACGCCGAACTGGCAGTGCCAGCTGCCGGGCTTCCCTTACGCCGGCCCGGACCCGAAGGGCTTCATGCCGCGTGACGCCATTGTGGCCTATGTGGAGGATTTCGCGCGCACCATCGAGGCGCCGGTGCGCGAAGGTGTCGGGGTGACCCGTGTGGCGCGGGACGGCGCGGGCGCCTTTACGGTCGAGACGACGGCGGGGCCGGTCACGGCCGATGCCGTGGTGCTGGCGGTCAGCGCCTATCATCGGCCCAATGTGCCGGCGATCGCCGGCGCGCTGCCGCCCGCCGTCACCCAGATCCATTCGGCGGACTACCGCAACCCGGCCGCCTTGCCGGACGGCGCCGTGGTGGTGGTCGGGTCGGGCCAGTCCGGCTGCCAGATCGCCGAGGATCTGCACCTTGCGGGGCGGCAGGTCCACCTCGTGGTCGGCAGCGCGCCGCGCTGCCCCCGGGTCTACCGCGGCCGCGACGCCGTCGAATGGCTGGCCGACCTCGGGCAATACGACCTGCCGGTCGACCAGCACCCGAAAGGCGCTGCGGTGCGCAAACAAGCCAACCACTACCTGACCGGCCGGGACGGGGGCCGCGACATCGACCTGCGCCGTTTCGCGCGCGAAGGCATGCAGTTGCATGGCCGGCTCACCGGCATCGCGGACGGCGTCCTGCGGTTCGGCGACGATCTGGCCCGGAACCTCGACAGCGCGGATGCGGTCTATAACGGCATCTGCGGCCTGATCGACACTCACATCGCCACATCCGGCATCGCGGCGGAGCCCGCCCCGCATTACGTGCCCGTATGGCAGCCGCCGGCAGAGCCTTCCGCCGCACTCGACCTCGCAAAAGCCGGGGTCTCGAGCGTCGTCTGGGCCACCGGGTTCCGGTCCGACTGGCGTTTCGTCGACCTGCCGCTGTGCGATGCCGCCGGCGATCCGGCTCACGCGCGCGGCGTCACGGCGGTGGACGGCCTTTATCTGGTCGGCATGCCATGGCTGCACACCTGGGGCTCGGGCCGCTTCCTCAACGTCGGGCGCGACGCCGGCTTCGTGGTCGGGCACCTCGTCGGCAGGGCTGAAACCCTGGCGCGGGACGCCGCATGACCCTATGGCTGGCGCCGGGTTCGACGGCCATGGCCGTTTCGTCAAGGCGGGACGGCGCAATCCGGCTCGGGATGCCGCAACTCTGTTATGGGCATCGTCAAGGATTAGCTGCTGGAGGAAGTGGGCGATCGACATTGGCGCCTCATCGCGGAAGCCGTGGGCACGAATGACCCCGATCACGACATCGATAAGCGCCGATCTACCCGCCTTCTGCGGCACCTCCATCGAAGGAGCCGGCTTCGAGCACTTGAGGGGAAGCGGCCGCGCTTGAGCGGCTGAAAACGCCAAATGGAGGCCGAAGGGGCCCAAAGATCGGGTTTGACGGGGTAATTGGTGGCTGCGCTATGAGGCAGACTGATCGGTCATCAGGCCAAAGGCGAACCCCGAAATCCGCATCGTGCGAACCGAAAACCTCGACCTCGAACTCGTCGCTGGACGCCTTGCCGACGTGTGCCGCGTCACCGCTCCGAGGGCGCTGCTGCCCGAGCTGCAGCGCTTCTTCGCCGCCTCCGGCCTCGCCGCCGCCATCGCTCGCCGCGACAGCCCGATGCTGTTCGACTGGCTGGCCCGGGTGCTCAACTATCAGGGCGTCTCCAAAGGCATCGCGGCCGCTTACCTCGACCAGCACGGCACGATCAGCTCCGGGGACGTCGCGGCGGCACTCGCCGCTGGACCGAGCTGCCCCAAGCTCGCGAGCTACTGCACTTCCACGACTGCTGCTTTGCCAAGGTCGGCTACACCTGTGCCGAGCCGGCTCACATCCGGGCCTGTCCGCTGCCCACCCACGACCTGCGCAACGTGCGGCTGAACCAGGCCGCCTATGCTCTGTTCCTGTTCGTGCGCGACATCTGCGGCGGCGACCTCGTCGGCTGGCTCGACGACCGGCTAGCGAGGGCGGCCTCGATCTCGGGCCCACGCCGTGGCCCAGACTTGCGCCATGCAGTGCTGGCCTCACTCACCAACGTGTTCGGCATCTCGGCCAAGGTGCTGTCGCTCGCCCTGTCGGACATGCTGCTCGGCGGCGACCCCGGCCGCCCGCTGTGGGTCGAGACCGGCGCCAGCATGGTGGTGGTCGACACCCTGGTGCACAACTGGCTGCACCGCACCGGCTGCCTGCATGACCTCGCGGCCGAGCACGCCTACGGTCGCGGCTGCTACGCTCCCGGCGGGTGCGCCGAGGTGATCGCCGCGGCCGAGCGCATCGACGCCCGGCGCTTCTGCCCCGGCGGCCCGACGGTGTTCCCCCGCCTGCTGCAACGGGCGGTGTGGGTGTTCTGCGCCGCCGAAGGGCACGACGCCTGCAACGGTAATCGGATCGACGACGCACAGCCCTGCGCGCAGGGTGAGTGCCCCGTCAGTGCTTGCCGCCGCGTTCCGCTGCGATGATGTAGCCTTAAGAACTACAGTTCTGATATGAAGCTAAATAGAGCTCTGAAACGCAGCCAATATTCGGCCTAAAAATCTACGATTGACGGCAAATAACCCACTTCGTTTAGGCCGTGTGGACGGATTTGAGCAGGATGAACCCGAGGGCTAATGAGACGATACTTGTGAAGCTCTTGGCTGTTTTCTCGCAGCGGAGGGCGACGCGCTTGAAGCGCTTGAGCTTGCCGAAGGCCTGCTCGATCCGCGCTCGACCCTTGTACATAATCTTGGAGAAGAACTTCGGCCTGTTCTTGGCATTGGACTTGGTCGGGATGGCCGGGCAGATGCCGCGTGCTCGGGCCGCAGCGCGGTTGGCCTTGGAATCGTAGCCTTTGTCGGCCAACGCCGCGCGTGGGGTCACATCGGGCCCAAGGTCGAGCAGCAAGGGGAACACAGGGCTGTCGCCGGCTTCCCCGCCCGTCAGGTGGAAGGCAAGAGGCTGGCCGTCGAAGTCGGTCTTGAGGTGGATGTTGGTCGAAAAGCCGCCGCGCGAGCGGCCAAGCGCCTGCCCGTCTTGCCTCCTTTTGCGCCTGCGGCCGACACGTGGGCACGGACCACGGTCGAGTCAATCCCAAACTGGGATTGGGATTGACCCGATTCAGTGGACAGTTTTCGGGCTTGCGGGTTAGGGCTCGATCACGGCTGTCTTTTCTTCGGCTTCGTAGACCATTGGTGATCGGTAGCCCAAGCCAGAATGCAGACGCATCGGGTTGTACCAACCCTCGATGTAGCTGAAGCAGGCCATCCTCGCCTCTGCCTGGGAGGCGAACCGCCGCCGTTGCAGCAACTCGGCCTCGAGCGTTGAGAAGAAGCTCTCCGCCATGGCATCGTCGTAGGCATCGCCCACCGATCCCATCGAGGGCCGCACGCCGGCCTCACCGCAGCGCTTGCCGAATGCAACGGACGTGTACTGGCTGCCCTGGTCGTTATGATGGATGACGTCCTTTGGACGGCGCTGCCCCACGGCCGCCTCCATCGCGTCCAGCACCAACTCGGCCCGCAGGTGGTTGGCCATCAACCAGCCAACGATCTTGCGGCTCCACGCATCCAGAACGACGGCCAGATAAAGGAAGCCGGCTGCTGTCGGCACATAGGTGATGTCCGCAACCCAGAGCTGGTTCGGACCGGATGCCGTAAAGTTACGGTCGACCAGGTCCGGCGCAGGCCGAGCATCCCTGTCACGCACGGTTGTTATCGGACCGCCATGCCGATGGCTCGCGCCCACCAGTCCGGCTTCTCGCATCAAACGCGCAATCCGTTTGCGGCCATGGCGCTCGCCCAGGCTCTGGAGATCCGCGTGGACACGAGGTGCGCCGTAAGTCTGGCGCGAACTGGCGTGCACGGTCCGGACCCGCTTCAGCAACGCCGCGTCGGCAACCGCGTGGCTGGACAGCGGCCTGTGCCGCCACGCGTAGTAGCCCGCCTTGGACACGCCGAGCACGCGCGCCATGGTGGAAACCGGAAAGCAGGCCTGGTTCCCGCTCATGAACCGGAAGAGCCGGACGGGAGCGTCCCGGTCTCCCGTGCAAACCAGGCCGCGGCTTTTGACAGGATGTCCCGCTCGACGCGAAGTTGCTTGTTCTCACGCCGCAGTCGGATCAGTTCGTCCCGCTCAGCCGCATTCAGGCCCGGTAGCACCTCTTCCCGCCGACTCTCTTTCTTGTCCGCATCGGCGGTCCAGTTCCGGATCGATTGCGCGGTCGGCTCGAACTCTCGGGCGAGATCATCCGGATCGCGACCAGCGTGTACCAGATCCACCATCTGACGGCGGAACTCAGGCGAATACGGCGGACATGTCTTGGGCATTGGCAACACCTCTGATGAAAGCTTCAGGGTGTCCACCAAAACGGGGCAATCCCACTTCACCTGCAGCCGCGGCGTGAAGAAGCGCTCGCGCACCACGCCGACCTGGTTCTCGACCTGACCCTTCTCCCAGCCCAAAGCCGGCGTGCAGGCGACGGGGTCGACGAGGTAGTGCCCGCACATCTGCAGGAAGCGACGGTTGTAGGCGCGCTCGCGGCCGACGAAGATCGTCTCCACCGCCGTCTTCATGTTGTCGTAGATGCCGCGCTGGCACGTGCCCCTGAAGAATGCGAACGCGCGCTCGTGCGCGTCGAACACCATCTCCTGGCTCTCGCGCGCGTACGCCCGGACGAACAGCATGCGGCTATGGCAAAGGCGGACGTGTGCCACCTTCACGGTCACGGTCGTGCCGTTGATCAGCACGATCTCGTGGCTCCAATCGACTGGTAGGCCTCACCAGGGTCGAAGGTGAGCGGCACATAAGCCTGCGCCGTCGACGCGGTGCGCTCCTCCGCCCAGCTGTGGGCGTAGCGGCGCACCGCAACGTAGCCGCCCTCGTATCCTAGGACGCGGATCTCCTCGAACACACGGATCAGGGTGAGCCGTTCTCGGGCCGTCTTCCCGACATTGGCCCGGAGAAGCTCGTCGAGCCGGTCCCGGACCGGACCAATCTTGGGAAGCGGCTGCGTCTCGCGCGTGTAGCGGAACTCGGTCGCATCCGACCGCAGCACCTTGCGGACCACTTTCCGCGATACACGGAACTCGCGGCAGATCGCCTTGATCGACTTGCCTTGCACGAAGAAGGCGCGGCGGACCTTCGAAATCGTCTCCACAATCAGCATCCCAACCGCGGCTCCCATGATCCATGAGAGCCAGTGTGGACCCGTTCCCCGGGGTCCCGTTTGGGGTTCTTCCGCACATTCGGTGCTGACCTCTGATTCAACTCGTGATTCCATGGTGGTCGGGGAGGCGAGCGATGCCGATCTCGAACTCATCACTGCCGTCGGTGCCGGACGGTCTTCACGTCGACGACCTGCGGTTCGATGCGGCCGGCCTGGTGATCAGTGCGCGGACCATCGCAATCGAAGCTGTTTGTCCATCGTGCGGGCAAGCCTCAGGTCGGGTGCACAGCAGCTATTGGCGGACCTTGCAGGATCTGCCTTGGCAGGAGCGGGCCGTGACCTGGTGGATCAAGATCCGGCGCTTCCGCTGCAGCCGTTGCCCGGGACGCATCTTTGCTGAACGCGTGCCGGGCTTGGGGAGGCGCAAAGCGCGTCGGAGTGACCGGCTGGCCTCGGCACAGACCGCCATCGGCATGGTGCTCGGCGGGGAGCCTGGCGCTCGTCTGTCGCGCCGGCTGGCCATGCCCATCAGCGGCGACACCGTTCTACGCCTGATCCGCCGTGTCGGCAGCACGCCGTGCCCGCCGCCACGGGTTGTGGGGATCGACGATTGGGCGTGGCGGCGTGGCCGATCCTACGGCACGATCGTGTGCGACTTGGAACGACGCCGGGTCATAGACCTGCTGCCCGGTCGCGCTTCGGCACCGGTCCGGGACTGGCTCGCCGCCCACCCAAGCGTCGCTGTCATCACCCGCGACCGCGCAGGGCCTTACGCCGAGGCTGCGCGCACAGGCGCGCCGAAGGCAACCCAGGTCGCAGATCGCTGGCACCTGCTCGTCAATGCGTCCGAGGCGTTGCGCAGCATTGTCGAGCGACACCACGCCGAAATCAAGGACGTGGCACGCCGGAGCGTGCCGAGGCCGTCGATCCCGACCGAGCATCCCTCCGGGCCAGAGAAGAACAGCCGGCGACAGGACCGCTGTGAGATGGCCCTGCGCCTCCATGGTGAAGGCTTGCCCATCAAGACCATCGCCCGTCGTGTTGCGGCATCCCGCAACGCCGTGCGCCGTTGGGTGCGGGCCGGGCCACCCGCGGGATGCGCACGACCCCGTTCTTCCTGACGCGGAACGAGGAGGCGCTTTCGCGGGAGCGACCGGCGGAATGGCGTCTGTACCGGGTCTTCGAGTTCGCCGCCGCGCCGCAGATCTTCACGCTGGAGCCGCCGCCGGATCGCGCGGTGAGCCTGACGCCCGCGACCTGGTCCGCCTCGTTCAGATAGAGCGCGGCTTGTAAGTACGGCGTGAACACTGGGCACGTGGCTGCAAAGGTCTGCTTTCTCTCGAAAAGCTGACCTTTGCAGCCCGACATCGAAGTCTGCTCCTGGCGCAACGATGCCGCAGCCTCAGTTCTTACAGCCATCGCCGCTCCGATCACATACCCTGCAGTGTGGGCAGCATGCAACAGCGAGCCGGGATCCCACCCTGAGGAGGACAAGGAATATCAAACAAAAGCAACGAGTTATATGGCGCGCTCGAAGAGATTCGAACTCCTGACCCCCAGATTCGTAGTCTTAGGCGGCGAGTGAGCAAGAGAAAGCAGGAAGCAGCGACACCACTGAAAACACTTGCTTTTCCCGTGACACCCTCAGACATTTGTGAGCATATCGGATCGAGAAGCGGCGCAGTGTTGCTTCCGATTTGCTTCCGGTTTTCGATGAGACTCACAAAAGCGAGTGTCGCGAAGCTCAGCTTCCCGGTCGGGAAGGCCGAGCATGTCGTCTATGATGACGACTTAGCAGGGTTCGGGCTGCGGATGCACCCCGGCGGCCGGCGAACGTGGTTCGTTCAATATCGGCTCGGACAGAAGCAGCGCCGGCTTCGGCTGGGCACGCTCGAGCAGATCGATGCCGACAAGGCTCGTGCCCATGCTAGGGCCGCGCTCGCCAAGGTGTCGCTGGGCGTCGACCCGGCTCTTGAGACGGCGGAGGCGCGGTCCCAGGCCGTGGTCACGCTGAAGCGCACCGCAGAGGACTACCTTGCTCGCCATGCTGCGAAGCGCCTCAAGCCCGGCAGCCTTGCCGAGATCGAGCGACATCTGCGCAAGCACTGGAAGCCGTTGGGCGAGCGGCCGCTGTTTTCGATCAATCGTGCGCACGTCTCGCATCAGCTCGGCAAGATCGCGACGGAAAGCGGGCCCTTCGCCTCCAACCGTGCTCGCGCCGCCTTGTCGGCCATGTTCTCTTGGGCAATCGGCGAGGGGCTCGCGAACGACAATCCGGTCGCCGGCACCAACAAGGCGACCGCTGAGGTCGCCCGCGATCGCGTGCTGTCCGACGAGGAGATCGCGTTGGTCTGGAAGCATGCCGGGGCAGGTGACTACGGCGCCATCGTTCGCCTGTTGATCCTGACGGCCTGCCGACGGGACGAAGTGGGCGCTATGGCCTGGAGCGAGCTGCGGGGCGACGTTTGGTCGATCCCGGGCGATCGGACGAAGAACGGTTTGCCGCTCGACCTGACGCTGCCTTCGCTCGCCATCGAGCTGCTGGGCAGCGCTCATCGGCGCGAGGGGCGGGATCTCGTGTTCGGTTCGCGCGAGGGATCGTTTAGCGGCTGGTCTAAGGCCAAGGCTGAGCTCGACACGCGCATGCTGGGCGACCTGCAGCAGCGACATGGCAAGAAGGTCATCCTGGTGCCGTGGCGGTTGCACGATCTCAGGCGGACAGCGGCGACCCGCATGGCCGACCTCGGGGTGCAGCCGCATGTTGTGGAGGCGGTGCTGAACCATATCAGCGGCCATCGCGCAGGTGTGGCAGGTATCTACAATCGCGCGACCTATGCGGCTGAGAAGCGGGCAGCCTTGGCGCTTTGGGCTGAACGCGTCAATTGCCTAACTGCATGAGGGTGCTGCTTTGACTGCTGGGAGGATCACCGCACGCCAGCGAAAACGGCTGCAGGCGGAAAAGGAATGGAACGATCGCCGTGCAAGGGTTCCCTCAGGCAGCTCGCATCGGATTGAAGAAAAGCAGGACGATCGACTTCGCGCGCCTGAGCTAATTCGAGCTCTGGAGCGGATGCATACGGCAACCGGAGACCCGGTATTCGACGACGCACTGCGAGCGATGAAGGCATATGGCTTTGATCGGCATGGGCTGGTCAGGGGCGCGAAGGTTGCTCAGGAGGCGGCTTATGGTCCTCCTGATCACGGCTTCCTGGTGCAGATGCGTTTCAACGTCGAGCGACGTGGTGAGACAATTCCTGAAGCAGCAGAGAACATCGCTGCGGAGTTTGGTGCACCGGGTCATTCATTTGATGCCACCACGCAGCGACTTGAGGAGGGGTTTCGGGAGTGGCGAAAAGCGAACTTCGCTGAACCCGACCCGACCCCACCCGGTGATCTCGGCTATTCACTCCGAGTTTACCCGGCCGAAGGCGACACACTGGAGCTTTTCCCCGGAGAGAAGATCACTCGTGTGGGAGCCGTAAGACCAGCCGACAGCTTTTGGCGACGTCTATTCAGAGACGGCTCGATCCTGATCAAATACGAGCGGGAAAAGTAGGACAACTCTTGCTCCAAGCGGTGGGTGAACAGAAGGACACAAGCTTACCCTCCCTTCCGTTCTAAAATGCTCATTATTGCCTCCACAAGCTGCTGCATGCCGCAGTGGTGGAGGACAGAAATGGCCTACCGCTCGAATAGTAACGCGCCGACGCCGGTGGTTTTGCCACCTTCTCTTGAGCGCAATCGACTTCTGAACGTCAAGCAAATGGCGGAGCTGACCGGGTTCAGCGTCGCCCATATTCGCCGGCTTTACCGTAGCGGCAAATTTCCGACACCGATCCGCATCGGTGGGCGTGCGGTCGCCTGGCCCGCGCACGTCGCGGCGAAGCTCGTGGGCGTCATCGAGGAGGCCGCCTGAACCATGGCCCAGAAACGATCGAACCCGGCACTGCGGGAGCAGGCCGGGCTCGGAAACGTCATTGCTGTGGCGGCATGTGACGACCGAGAGAATATCGCACCGCCCCTCGCTCATCAAGATCCTATCGCGTGGCTTGCTCGCCGTGCCCGGATCAGCACGGCAGCGGCTGGAGCCGTCGCAGCTGCCAACCATTGGGGGTGCGCATGAGCGGCGCCTCCTGCATCCTCGGCGTCGACATCGGTCGCACAGGCGCAGTGGCGCTTCTCACGGCCGAGGGCGATCTCCTGGACGTCGCCGACCTGCCGACCCTGCCGGACGGGCCCGCGTGTCGGCCCAGCATCTCGGCGCCGCTGCTCGCCAAGATAATGCGGCAGTGGCAGCCGTCCTCCGCCTACATCGAGTTCGTTGGACCGCGGCCCACCGATGGGAGCAAGGCGGCGTTCGCGTTCGGGGCTGCGAAAGGCACGGTCGAGTCCACTCTCGCGGTCCTTGGTGTTGGCGCGGCTTACCTGACGCCGCCTCAGTGGAAGCGCATCGTCGGCATCCCGGCCGGCAAGGGGTTGAAGGACCTTGCCCGCGCGGCGGCAGTGCGGCGTTGGCCTAGGAAAGCCGACGTGTTCGCCCGGGCTATGGACGACGGCCGCGCCGAGGCGGCGCTCATCGGCTTGGCTGGGATCCTGCGAGGGCGGCCATGACGGTCATTGACCTCTCCCAAGTGCGCCAGCAGCGCGAAACACTCCGGCAGGCCGTGGAGTATGCGGCCCACGGCATCAGCGAAGAACTCATCATCACGGCGATGCGCTTCGCCGATCGTGCCTTCGCGGTGGCGGGCCCTTTGGCGGCTCGTGATCTCGAATTGGCCCGGGTGATCTACAACGGCATGCGCCGCCGCCTTCTGTCTAAGGTCAGGCGGGAGACCCCGGCGCAAATCCGTCCGCTGGCGGTCGAATGGGCTGGGCGGGTCTACCGCGCGCGGCTGGTCGAGCGGATTGAGGAGCGCGACGGGCAGAACGGGGGGGCAGCGTGAGGCCGGATCTCCTCCTCGCCTATGCCGACCTCGTCGAGGCATCGCAGCCCAGCATCGCTTATTGCCGCGAGTATGGCATCGACTTTGCCGCGACCGTGCCGGCCTGCGGCGGCGTGTTCCTTGCCGAGGTGGAGCCGCACGGCCGAACCTTCGAGCCACGGGAGGGCGCCGCAATTGCGGCCTGGTGCGAGGCCCTGGCCGAGGATGCCGAAACGGTGCTCGACGTCGTGGCGTGGCCCGTCGAGCAGCCAGCGCATTGGTGGACGCTCAGCGGGTTCGCCCCGGCACTCGGCATGGCACACGCGATCAATGGCGCGACCTACAGCTTCGGCGGCGCTCTGCATCTGCATCGCACGCCTCTGGCCTGGCTTCAGGCCGGGTGCAACGGGGCCGTGATCCTCGATCCGTCGGTTGGCGCACGATGGCTGCTGGACCTGCCCGCACCGCGGATCGCGGCCGAGGACGATGCACATGCGTGCGAGATCATGCGCGCTCGTCAGGCGCTCACGGAGCGGCAAACCATCGTCGTGCCGCAGGGCAGGCGCCAACCAGATCGCGAGGCGGCATGATGGAGCAGTACCGCCCGGCCAATCTCGTCGAGAATCCTCCCGACCTCCCTGGTGAGTGGTGGCGAAACGAGCGCGAACCATCGAAGCCACCGCCGCGCAAGCTGCCGATCGTCGATGCCGCGTCCCTTGCCGGTCGCGAGATCCCGCCACGGCTCTGGCATGTGCAGGGCATGATCCCGGTCGGCACCGTCACGCTGTTGGGCGGTGACGGCGGCACGGGCAAGAGCCTCCTGGCGGAGCAGCTCGCCGCTGCGACCGCGCTCGGAACGACCTGGATCGGCCGCGAGGTGCGACAAGGGCCGGTGCTGTTTCTGACGGCCGAGGACGATCTCGACGAGGTGCACCGGCGGCTCGACGCGATCCTGGCCGAGACCGGGACGGCCTTCGAGGACGTCGTCGGGCTCAACTTGGTATCCCTGGCCGGCGAGGATGCCGTGCTTGGAGCCTTTGATGCTCGGAGCAACATCGTAAAGCCGACGGCACTGCTCGAGGCTATTCGCGAGCACGTCCGGGTGCACAGCCCGGCTCTCGTCGTGCTCGACACACTCAGCGACCTTTTTGCTGGCGACGAAAACCAGCGCACGCAGGCTAGACAGTTCGTTGGGTTGCTTCGCGGTCTGGCCGTGCAGCACAAGCTTGCCCTGGTGTTGTTGGCGCACCCGTCCTTGTCAGGCATGTCGAGCGGCTCGGGACTGTCAGGATCGACGGCCTGGAACAACTCCGTGCGGTCCCGGCTGTATTTTGAGCGGGTGAAGGGCGACGACGGGTCTGAGCCCGATCCCGACGCCCGCGTGCTTCGGCTGCTCAAAGCAAACTATGGGCAGACGGGCAGTGAGATTCGGGTGCGGTGGCAGGCCGGCGTGTTCGTCAGCACAGAAGGCCGGGCGTCCAGCTTCAGCGCGATGGCAGCCAAGGACAGGGCCGATCAGGTGTTTCTTGAGCTGCTGGATGCGCATGAGGCTGAGCGCCGACCTGTCAGCCATACACCATCCGTAACCTACGCGCCGGCGGTCTTCGCCCGCGATCCGCGGGCAGGGGGCATCAGCAAGGCCGCCTTCACTTCGGCCATGAACCGCCTGTTCGCGACCAAAACCATCCAGGTGGTTGAGTACGGCCCGCCGAGCCGGCGTTACCGGAAGCTCGCACGCGCATGACAGCCTTCGAACGCCCTTCGAACGGGGTTCGAACGGGGTTCGAACGACCCTTCGCACGACCCCAAAAACCCTTTCGAACGCCCTTCGAACGCCTTCGCACGCCCTGCCTTCTCTCTCCCCATACCCCTATACGCTTGCGCGCCCGCCAGAAGGCGGGGCGAGCGCATCAGGAACGACCGCTTGACATCGTTGGTACTCTAGGGGAGTATGTCCGTATTGGACAACCCAGGATTGCGACCCCCGAGGCCGCTCCACCTAAGTCCGACACCTCCGCAAGACGACATGCGCCCGGCCTGGGAGATCCCCCGGCGTCCGGGCTTTTGTTTGGCTCCGTACCTCCCATACCTTCCACACTTCCGAGAGCTTCAGCCATGGCGCAGACTGTGCCCGCGGGCGATATCCTGTACGGCGCGCCGCGCATCGCCCGCCACCTCGGCATCACGGAACGACAGGTCTACACGCTTGTGGAGGCTGGCCGCCTGCCGCACTGGCGCGAGGGCAAGGCCATCCTGTCGCGTCGCGCCACCCTGAGCGACTGGGTGCTGGCCCGCGAAGCATCCGCCCGCAAACCCGAAGGTGCGCCCGCGTGACCGTAAATTCCGAGCCATTCGCCTCGACGTCCGCGCCGAGGATGCCGGTACGAGGCGCAAGGCGTTCCGGCGCTTCATGGACGAGGCGGTGAGAAAGGCCCTGATCGCATCCCGTGAGCTCGACGGCCAAGACCTGCTGTGGTTCGTGAAGCCGGAGTGACGGGCCGGGCAGCGGGACAGGACAGGACAACGGGACAGCATCCTTTAGATGCTATGTCCCGCTTGTCTCGCTCTCCTCACGCGACATCCGGGACAAATGTCTCGGTTTGTCTCGCTTGTCCCGTCACAGATCGTCGTCGCCTTCCCCGAAGTGCTGTGCGCCAGTCTCAGCCTCTTTCGGATAAGGCTGAAGCGTGGCTTCTACGAACGCATTCCATGCGAGCGTGTACGTGCCATCGCTCCGGTTGAACCAAGCACATTCATATCCTCCGGCAGCGGCCGCGACTTGAACTGTCATCAGCGGGCCGCCTGACTTGAGCCGCACCACGTCACCGACCTTGAACGCCATCGCGTTCTCCCTTGCTTGAGCTACGCCATGGAGGTGGGGCACGGCGGCGAGCGGCGACATACCCCCGAGGGGCACCCATCGGTCGCGGGTCCCTTTGCGCGATCGGCGCGGGCACGGGTCATATGGAGCACGACCCTTCGGTAGAATGCACCATCGAAAACCCGGTCACAGGGTAACAGGTAACAGCTAAGTCTCTGATGTTGTTGTCACCTGACCTGTTACCTGCCCTGTAACCTGTCACCACCTGTTACCTGCCGTCGATGCGATAACAGGCGCCAGGATCGGCAGAGGACCCGCCGTCCTCATCCATCACCAAGGACATCACCATGAGCGAATTGAAGCTGTTCACGGCATGGCAGAAGCTTGCCGGCGGGCCGGCGCGTGTGCAGGTCAAGCCGACGAGCGAGATCCAGTTCTCGCTCTCGCCTCCCGAGGTGCGGGACCATCAATGGTCAAGCTTCAGCGGAGCGCGCGTTCTCGGCGGCGAGACGGAGGAGATCGAAGTGCCGGAGGGCAAGACCCTGAGCATTCGCCTTGCCTGCCGGATCGATGTGGTGGCGCTCGTCGACCTGCCGGCCTTGGCCGACCCCGAGCTGCCTCCGGCCGCCTGACGGCAGCACCCCGGCACGTCAGCGACCACAACCCCAGGGCGAGGCAGTGGATACCCCCACCCCCTACCTGGACCACGGGTCCTTTCCCGGGCGTCGGCCCGCTGCGGGAATAAGTGGGCGCGGAAGGCCGCTAGTTCTGGCCTGATTTTTCGAGGTTCGCAGCGTGGCCGTGACGGGGCCGGCAGAGCCTTCCGCGCCTCTGTGAGGTGCCTGCACACCCCTGCGAACCCTGCCGCGAACCCGCGAACCTCCTGCGGTTTGCAGGTTCGCATCCTCCATCACCACCAAGGATTACCCATGCCCACCATCACGCTCGACTCGATCCGCGCCGTGCTCAAGAAGCCGGCCGCCACCACCGCCCAACTCGCCGCGGCCCTCGACCAAGTGCGCAAGGCAGAGACCGAGGCCCATACCGCCGTCGAGGCCGCGGGCGCCAAGTTCGAGGCCGGCGTGCTCGACAGCGACGCGGATCGGCAGAAGAAGCGCGCCGCGCTGTTCGACGCTCGCACCACGGCCGACGACGCCACCGCCCTCCGCCTCGAGGCCGAGCGCCGCCACGTCGCCGCGCTCGCCACGGACGAGGACGCCCGCCGCAAGCTCTTGCACCAGGCTGCCACCGAAGCCAGCGCCGCCGCTGCCGCGGTCCTGGCCAAGGAGTATCCGCGGGCCTGCCTCACGATCCTCGGCATCCTCGGCCAACTCGCCTGCGCACAGCGCACCGTTGCCGCCGCGAATGCCGAATTGCCGGCTGGGGCCGACCCGATCGCCGACCCCGAAATGGTGGCGCGAGGCGTGCCAGGGCTGCGGCGCGAGATCGTCAGCGAGGAGGTCGTCGAACTGTGGAGCCGCCTCGACCTCATGCAGCCGGTCGAGGAGACGTTCCAAGACGAAATCTATGCCTGCGGCAATGGATGGGGCAAGCGTGGCCCCTACGATGGCGGGGACATGAGCCAGGGCGAGTCCCAGGCCATCTATCGCCGTCGACGCTATCGCAAAATCACCTCTCGCGATCCGGTCAGCGGCACGCAGCCGATGCCGCTCGCTGCTGCCCTGCAACTTCCCGAGCTTTGCAGCGAGCGCATGCTCTGGGGCGAAAGCTTCCCGGCAGGCATCTCGCCCGCGTTGTCCCGGATGATGACCGGAGCCGCCGAGCCCGACGCCGTGCTGACTGCCCTTGCTGACATCGAAGCCGCAGCGGTCGCCAAGCCTGCGAAGGTGGATCGCCCGCTTCGTGTTGCCTTCGAGCTGATCGGCGAGGTGGTGCCGTTCCCGCCCGAGCAGCCGTCGCCCGCTACCAAATCTCAGCCACTCGGCCAGCGCCCGAGCAAGTTCGGCGCTTCGCCCTTCGCTCCTGGCCGCGCCGCCGGGGGCCGTCGCTGAACCAGGATGGGGTTCGATGCACGCTCGCGACGAATTCGCCCTCATCGCCGAAGCGTGTGCCGCCGCCGATCAGCCGCAGATGACCGCCATCCTGATCCGGGAGGGCGTCACCCTCGCCGAGGCCCGCGAACGCCTCGACATAGTGTCGGCCGTCAACGCCCTCTTGGCCTTCGGGCACGACTGCCCGAAGCTGACGACCGAATTCCGCGAGACGGCGCTCTCTGGTCGTATGACAGTGCAGCAGGTCCGCGTTGCGGTCCTCGACGCCATGGCAGACATCGACGCCGAGACAGTTGTCGACAACAAGCGGCCCACCAGCAGCGGCGAACCATGTGGGCCCGCGCCTATGAAGCGGGACGCGGCCGAGCGAAGCGACAAGAAGCCCGGCTCCAAGTCCTGCACCAAGCTCGACGAAACGACCGGCCGCTGATGGGCACCCTGATCCCGTTCTGTCCAGACCCCTATCAGAGCGCCCATGAGGCCGAGGTGCGCCACGTCTGCGCTCTGGCCCGCTGTGAAGACCTGGTGCCGCAATACCTCGCGGCTCACACCCCTATCGAGATCGTCGTCGAGCAATGCCTGTGGCTGGTGCTCCGCCGCAAGCCGCCCAGCATGCTCGCTCGGCAGATCGCTCGCATGCACGGCCCGGCCGGCACCCGCCGCCGCGCGCTGACGCCATCCCCGAACCTCTACCGGAGAGCCTGACCTATGACCCTCGATTCCGAGTCCCGCGCCCTTGTGCAGCAACTCGTCGACGCGCTCGCGCCGCTGACCAACAGCATCATGGCGCCTAAGCCGGACGACCTGCCGGACACTTCATCAATGCCGTGGAGCATGACGCGCGGAAACCTGAAGAAGGCCGATGCCGCGGTCGCTGCCGCCAAGGCTGCCCTCGCCGCAGCCGGGACCTAACCCATGCTCACCATGGCCACCGCCAGAGCCGCCGCAGCGGCCGAGGACTTCGCGACCCTTCGCAGCATGTTCGTCGCGATCATCCACCATCCGGACCAGCCGCTCGACGGCATCACCGACCCGGCCGAGATCGTATCGACCTTCGACGCCATCTGCGGTGTGCTCCGGTTCGACCTGGAGCCGCTGCCGGAGCAGACATTCATGCTGATGTGGCGCCTTGGGCTGGAAAGCCATGCGGCGCTGATCGGCCAGAGCTATGGCGCCGCGGCCCAGAGTTTCATCCAGTCTCCGACCTACTATGCCGAGCGGTTCGCAGGCCAGCACGCGACCGCCTGAGCCGCCGATCCACACCGTTTCCGAGCCTCACGGCTCGACCAAGAATGCGGGGCCTCCTTGAGGGCGCCGCCGGGTCCGTCCAAGAGCCGCAGCTGTCCTCCGTGCCCCGCGATCCTCGGATCACCAGCGGTTAAGGGCAGCACGACCCGGCACCTATCCCCAGCCGAAAGATCTCACCATGATCTCATCCGAAGCGAACAGGGCGCACGCCCTGGCCCGAATGAACGCGGCTGCCCGCCGCGCGCCGACGCCTGCCATGACGGCCAAGGCCGCCGCAATCGGGCGCAAGCTCGACGCCGTCCGCAAGGGCCTGCCGCGAAGCCTGCCGCCCGGCACCATCGTGCTGTCCGGGTCCGCGCGTCTCAGCCGTGCCGAGTTCGAGCGCCTTCGCGACGAGGGCCGCCGCATGGCGACTTCCGCCTTCCATCACTTCCCCACCAGCCTCGAGGCCTGACCATGTCCGAACGCAAGCGCACCACCATCAAGCTCGAGGAGCCAATCCTCGACGGCACCAACGTGCTGACGGAGATCATCCTCCGCGATCCGCTTTACAGCGATTATCGCGAGTGCGGCGAGGTCGTCACCTATGTCGAGGACAACGGCCGCGGCATGCCGGTCGTGATCGACGCGACCGTTTTCAAGTACATCGAGCGCTGCCTCGTATCGCCGAAGAGCTTCCTCCTCTTGGACCACCTGACCCTCAACGACGGGCGGAAGCTGCGGGAGTGGCTGATCGGTTTTTTCCGGCGAGACGTCGCGGCGACCGAGGGCTCCACGACGTCGTCGCCGACCTCGTCTGGCGAGCCGGCCGCCTCTCCTTCCCCGACGCCCTGAGCATGAGCGTGCCCGACCTCGTGTTCTGCCATCGGCTGGCCAGCGAGGCCCGCGCGGAGGACGAGGCCGAACACGCGCGCCTGAAACGCGAAACCCGAGGCTGATCGATGGCTATTCTGGAAAGCGAAGTCGTCCTCACCGGCAAGGACGCCGGTGTCGCCGCCATGTTCGAGAACATCGGGCGCAAGCTCGATGCTATGGGCAAAGCGGCGAAGATCAGCCCCGAGTTTGAGAAGCTGGCGGGCACGCTGCAAAAGGCCGAGGCGCAGCTCAAGGCCATCGACAAATACAACACGGCCAAGTCGACATCCGCGCTTGCGCGCGGCACGGCCGACGACGCGCGCCGCAAGGTGACCGAAGCGAAGGCGGCCATCGAAGCCATGTCGGCGCCGACCAAACGCGCGACGGCAGACCTGGAGCGGCTCCAGGCGGCCGAAGGTCGGGCAATCGAGCAATACCGCCGTCGCGCCACCGCCACCCTGGAGGCCCGCTCCGCCTTGTCGGGGTTGAGCATTTCGGCAGAAAGAGCCGGCGCCGCCGAGGTGGCCCTGAGAGGCAAGGTGGAGGCGACCACCGCCGCGCTCGAGCGGCAGGTGATGGTCGAGCGGCGACAGGTCGAACAGGGTGCCGCTCGCGCGAAGCAGATGGCCGCCCAAGCGCAGGTGTCGCGGCGCGGCGGTCATGGTGACAGCACGCTCGCCGGACTGGCCGGCATGTACATCGGCCATGAGGTCGGCCACGTCGGGCACCAGGTGATCGAACGCTACGCCGAGTTCGATAAGGAGCGCCGATACGGCAAGGTCGTCATGGGCCTGACGGATGAGCAGCAAGAGCCCTTGGTCCGGCAGGCCATCCGAGGGGGCGCCAATTCGCGCTTCAACGATATCCAGTGGCTGGAGTCGCAACGCGAGCTCGCGGCGCGTGGGTACAACCGCGACCAGGTCATGGCCTTTACGCCGATCGCGGCGCAGCTCGGGCAGGTTTTCGACAAGAGCATGCCGGAGGGCGTGAAAGCGCTCGAGGGCGCCTTGCTTGGCTTCAAGAAGGACACCTCGACCCCCGAGGCGGCCATGGCTTCGGCCCAGCGCACGGCCGACCTGCAGACCAAGGCGTCGAAGATCAGCGGCATGGACTACGAGGACGTGGTCGCGGCCTACAAGTATGCTGCCGCGCCGGCTCAAATGGCCCACCTCTCCGAGGAACAGATGCTCGCTTTCGCGGCCATCTCCAAGAAGAGCAACATGGGCGGCGACGAGTCGGGCGTCGCGTTCCGCGCCTTGGCCAAGAACCTGATGACACCCACGGCCGGTGCCCAGATCGCCATGCGGGCGTCGGGCATCAACTACAACAGCTACCAGCGGATGCCAGACCGGCTCGATACGGGCGGATTCGTCGACTCCGTCGCCAAGAACTACGGCGTGAAGCTCGACCAGAAGGCCACCGCCGCGATCGAGAAGATTTTCACCAACAAGGCGCTGATCGGCAACGCGACGGCTTTCATGCCGGCCATGCGCGAGGTGCTCGGCAACGTGCTCGGCGGCGACGACGCCAAGTCGAAAGGTAAGATCGCAGGACTTGCGCGCAACTACCGCGATGCCAGCGTCAAGAGCATCGACACGGATGGGCTGATGACGGCCATCATGACCGGCATGTCCAAAAACCCGGCGCTGGCCAATGCCATCTTCGGGTCGAAACAAGGCGGCCGCATCTTCGCAGCCCTCGGCGATCCCAAGTATTTCGCCCACGTCCTCGACGAGCTTCAGCATCATTCGCAGGGGTTCGGCAAGACCGTCGCTGATGCCCGCATGGAGGGGTTCAACGGCGCCGTCCAGAAGCTTCAGGCCTCTATCATGGTGGCCGAGACCGCGATCGGCCGCTCGCTCGATGGCGGCGGCAAGGGCGGCCTGATGACGGATGCCACCAACATCGCCACGGGCGCGCTCCAGGCCTTCGCCGAGGCAACCCCGCAGATCCATCAGCTCGCGGCGGCCGGCGGCGCTGCGGCGGCGGCCTGGGGCGCCATCAAAGGCTTCAACCTTCTCAGCGGAGGCTTCGGGCTGAAAGGCTCGGCCACGGCGCTCGACGCTGCGGCGGCGCACTTGATGGAGGTTGGCATGCCGGGCCATGGCGGGCCCGGAGGCGGCATGCCGGGCGAAGCTGGCCCTGGGGGCGGCAAGAAGCTCGGGCTCGGGGCCGGTCGCCTAGCGGCCGCCGCGATCGGCGCCGCGCCGACCCTCATGGAGGCCTACGACTACTCCAAGATGAGCCCCGAGGAGCGCAAGGCCTTCGACGAGAAGCGATTCGCAGAAGGGCACGCCGCGGCCGTCGCGGCCGGTAACGTGGTGCGTAGCATTCGCGACCGGCTCGGCCTCCGCACGATCCTGCCTTTCAGCGACGACAACCTGGACGAAGGCAACGAGCCATCAATCCGGGCTCGCGCGAAGACGATGGCGCGTGGCGCTGGCTGGCACGCAGCCCTGGCCGCCCCGCCGATCAATGACCCGTACCTCGGGGGCGAACGGCAGGCGATTGACGAGCGGGCCCGTCGCGGCGCCTTGGATTTCCGGCAGGACCCCGAGGGGGCGCGCGGGCGTGCCTATGCGCGGCTACCGGGCAATCAGCCTACGATCGGCGCCCCGCTCGACATCCGCCCGCAGGCTCAACGTGACGGCATGCAGACGGTCGACGTGACCGGCAAAGTGTCGAGCGACGTGAGCGTCACCACGGGCGGCACGATCCGGGTCGACGTGCAGGCCTCCCCCGAGTTGCTCGCAAAGGTCGGCTTTCAGGGCATCGTGACCAACGCCGTGGCCAAGCCTTCGACTGGCGCCTCAATGCCGAATGCTGGCGTCGCCCCGCACGTTTCCCGGCGAGACGAGTAGCCGGCGGATCACCACCGATTAGACCGCACCGGACCTCCCAGCCGCGACTGCACCACCCCTCCCCGACCCGCTCGCAAGGCGGCGCTCCCTGACATTCATCGCAACAGGATCAAAGAATAATGGCTCCGATCTATCTCACCACCCCGCCCGCGTTGCCCCTGCAAGGTGTCCTGAGCGGCAATAGTGTTTCCCCGAGCTTTACTCCATATCCCGATTACACAAATATCCCCGATTTCGATCATCGATCCGTCCATAGCTGGGGAACCGTTCAGCTAACCTATCCGTCGCCCCTCACTGGAACAGTGACCATAACTAGGTCCACTGACGGGAGCGTGTACAGCCCTCTAACTTCTCTTATAGATGGTTCTATTTTATCCCAAGTATCGACCTTAGGTGCCAGTGCAAACTACCGCATGCATGAGTACGACAAGGATGCGTCATGGCGCATTGAGTGCAATCTGTCCGCAGGGTCGATAAAGTACGCCTGTTCGGGCGATGTCGGATCATTAACGCCTCAGGTATGGGCAAATATTGTTTGCCCGCAGCAATTTGATGGCGTCAGGTATAGCCAATCACAGCTTAACGCTTACAAGGCGTTGCTTCAGACACCCGTGAAAGACAGCGACTTAGTCGGAAACATCGTCCTTTACAAACGATGTCACTACAACACTTTTGCTAAACTATCAGTTCCGGCGGCTGCAAAGCGCCGTCGTGGCGGGCTGTTTATCGAGTTCTTCGACCGAGACATCTGCGCAGAATACGCGGACGTTGTTTCAATCGTCGACAGACTAGGCAATCCATTTTCTAGCGCACCAAGCATTAGTTACCGGTCTTTTATTTACACAACCGGGCAAAGAGCGGTCGCATCCAACTTAGACACAGTCACAAGTCCAAATGACTTTATGTCACCCTATTCTCAATGGGGAATACACGGATACCTGAGCTTGATGGAAGCTGTTCGTTACTCTCCGGACCTGGAAGCTTTGCCGGTCAATTTCCAGGCGCTCGGCCTGTAAATGCAGCCGAATTTGTAGAAAGATTATGAGATGTTGAAAATACCCAACCTTATCTGGCTTCGTACCGGCGTTCTAGAAGCTTGGTCCGGCACGCTCACTGGCAATGGAACGTCGGAGACGTTTGCCTTTCTGCCTGCCGGCATGTGCTCGATAGGCGTAACGTTTGCGGAGAGTGCTGCCGGCAGCGTGACGGTTATGCGCTCCAGAGATTTTGGTCTTACCTGGGCGCCGTTAGTAGACGGCACCGCTGTAACCTTGACCCCCTCTGGGGCGACCTCGGTGAATATTGTCGAATACCCGTATAGCTTGAACATAGAAATATCAAGGGTATACAGGTTGCAAGCCTCGCTCTTGGCAGGACTGGCCACTTACACACTGACGCCCTACCTGAAGCCGAACGACAGGGTCGTTGCACCAGCGCAGGCGTAACTTACGCCGCCGCACGGCACCCGCGATGTCACCGTCTCGATCCCGTGGTCGAGCGGTAGCATCACGGGTAGTGTTCCGCGATATCTCCTTAGGCTCTATCAGGCCGCCCGTGGCAGGCTGCGGCGCTTCATGCCGTAGCTTAGAGCGCCGAGGCCAAGCAGGGCAGCGCCGAATAGGGGTGCCGAAGCGGGAAGCGGGACGGGCGAGAGTGGATTGCCTGTGGCAGTCGTCGTTTGCGACTGGGTGTCATAAACCGACCCAAGAACGGTGGTGCCCACCGAAGATGAGTCGTAGCCCACGATCGTCCCAGGTGGCGCGTAGTCCGTTGAAGCTATGTACTGGTACAGAGTAAAGCTGAAACTGTAGCCGGTCCGGTCTACTGACGGGCCGTTCATGTCAGCGACGGAGTAGTTGAAGGTGGGGTCAAACACCGTGAAAACGGCTGAGTTTGTCGTGCCTAGGAACCCAGGCCCTGATGTGTAGTCCGATCGGGTGAAGTTCGCCGACGTGTCCGTGAAGCTGGTCGAAATGAAGTCAATCAAATCGTTGGTCTGCTCAGTCTCGCTAAATTGAAGCCTACCACTGCTGCTCAGCGTGTCGCCGGCAAGCGTTACACTGAGACCTCCATCGGCGCCTGTGCCAGCTCCAATAGTGATCGAGAACGGCGAAGCAAGCGCGTGGCTTACACCTCCTGAACTGATCATCCCCACCGCCAGCGCAGCGCTTGCAAATCGCATAGGCATCAAATCAGCTCCAAGGCGGTAACCACCCACGCCGGTCGCGAAGCTACATGACGTGACGAGAGCGTCAACGAAGCGTTACGGGCCTCATCGGATCAAGTCGTGTGGAATGCAGTAGAGCCGGACGATTTCTGCGAATGGCCCGTCGAGGCTCTTGTCGGTCAACGTGCGGATGACCGTATCGGCAAACGCGACCAGATCCGGCGTCTCGAGCGCGTAGCCGTTCCAGTCCAAGAAAAGCTGTGCGGCAACGAAGCCGGTGCGCTTGTTCCCCTGCTCGAAGGGATGGTTGCGCGCGATACCAAGCAGAAGCGCCACGGCCATGTCGACGAGATCCGCATCCTGGTCATAGAGGAACAGGTTGCGGGCTCGACCAATTGCGCTTTCCAGCAGGCCCAAATTCAGCAGGGCGTGATTCTCGCCTGTGTCTGCGACCGCTTTGCGGTTGATCCTTATGGCGTCATCTGCCGAGAGCCAGGCAGGTTCACTCGGCAAGGCGCGCCATCACGCGAGGGTAACGACGCAGTACGTCGTCGGTCATTTCCTCAGGCGTCTTGCGAACCGTCACACGCCGCGGCTCAAGCTTGCTCTTTCGCGCGATGGGGTGCGCTTGTGCCGTTTGCTCGGGAACTTGGTATCCCGTGACGAAATGCGTGTACGCCGTCAATTTCGCCTCCCTCACTCGACGCCATTACACAATCTACAGTGTGCCCATTGTGGGGAAGGGCGCGCGCCAATTCAACCGCCATCTTGATGTACGGCTTTGCATTTCATGGGGTGCGGTATTTTTGATGAACGTCGCCAACGTTGTCGATTAGCCGGCGCGCTTCCATGACGCAGGCGTGCCGCAGACGCGCAAAAGCCCTTCGCATATCGGCCATTCCGAACCAAACGTCAGTTCTGCAACGGAGCCGGCTTCTGTTCGTCCGGCAGGATCTCTCGCAAATGGCCGTGCACTACTTCGGCGCTGAACGGCTTGCCGATGAAGTGGGCGCCTTCGGGCAGGTCGCCGTCGCCTGGCTTGATCCTCCCCGACGCCACCACGATCGAGATGTTGGCCCACTTCACAGCGACCTCTCGGGCCAGGGCGAAACCGTCGCGCGAGCCCGGCATCTCGACGTCGGAGAACATCAGCACGACGTCGAGATGATGATTTTCCAACACCTCAATCGCTGCGTCTCCGTCTTCGGCCTGCAGGGTGCAAAACCCCACACTTTCCAGCATCTCGGCGATGTCCATGCGAAGCATATCGTCGTCATCGACGACGAGTGCACAGGGTGCAGGCGAGGCTTGAGGCGAATCCATAGGGCTTAAAGTTGCCACTATGGATTAGGTTTCACACGCTCCCGCCAAGCTGGGTGGATCGCTGCGCCATATGGAGCTTCAAGTCCGCGTCCCAACATCCGGACCCGGCCCGATCAACCCCTCGTGCACGAGCCGGTCCTCAAGGATCTTGCGGATCATCTCTGAGCGGGAGGGCTTCGGTTCGGGCTGTTGTGCCGTATAGGCATCGAGAGCTGTCTTCTGAGTTGAAGTCAGACGAACCGGAACGGGCGCTTCAAATGTCGCCCCAGGGGGGCGGCCTCTTCTTTTTTCGTCTACAGGAATTGACACAGGCGCCATCTATTCCGTATACGTAAAAACCGGGCCAGACGGAAGCGGGAACTTCCAGTCCAGCCCTGACCACAACGAAAATGGAGCTTTCGCAATGGCTATCCACGTCAATAGCACACCCGTGCCTGCCCGTCCCTTATTAGCCGAGGCGCTGCCCTCGGGTGGCTTATTACCGGACAGCCGCGCCGAGTTGCTGGCCATCCTCGACGCCGGCCCTCTGCCCCACGCTTTCATGACAAGGCACCAGCGCGAGACCATGCAGGCCGGCGTCGACGCGCTGATCGAGTACCTAGACGCGATCACGCCGGACGCGGACCTGGAGCCCTGCCTCGGGGCAAACGAGCCGGGCCTCCGCACATGCGGCACACACTGGCACCAGAGCGCGCCAGGGCTCGACCTTGAGGCCGACCCGCTCGACTCAGGTGAGCACGATCCTGCAGACTGGGAGCCCAGTCTCGGCGCGCAAGAGCACGTCATGGGCTACGGCTGGGCTTGGGCCCGTATTGATCGCGCGTGCAGTCAGGCGCAGTGGGGCAGGGGCGGGCGCAACGACCTGGAGGACGACCACGACGGCCGCGAGCCGGATGTGGACGACGAAGATGGCGCCGATCGGGAACACGATTGCGCGGAAGCGGGCATCGCCGACATGGATGGCATGTGCGAGCAGGTTCAGGCCTATGACGGGTTCCTCCCTTGGGCCAATGGAGGCTGCGTTGCCTGACGCCACCCGCAGCCCGTTTGCGGCCGAGCTCGACCGGCAATGGATAGCCTTGGCCGTCCAGCACCGGTGTGGGCTTGTCCCGCTCAGCGCCCAACAGGATGACCATTTAAGCGCGTTAGGGGAGTTGCGCTCGAAAGTGGGTTCCGCCAATGCGGCGTCGCTTCCGAGTGAAGGTTTAGAGGCGTGCGCGTCATGCATGTGTCGGGATCGGTGCGACACCCGTCGACCCGAAAGGCTGCACTGATGGAGCGCAGGATGAAAACCAAGTCAGGGAAGCCGAAATCAACCAGAGCCCCGCCCGCGCCCACCGTCGTGCTGAAACCTACAAACCAAGCTCCCTGCCAACGGCGTCCTTTCGCCGTTGACTTGGGCGAGGCCGCGCAGTCCATCGGCATTGGACCGACACCGGAAACGCGGGCGCATGAGGCCGAAGGTCAGCCGAGGGGCATCGACTTCCGGCCGCTCTTAGTGAGCATTCCCCGGGCCGCACAATCCATCGGCATCGGCACCACCAAGATGAAAGAACTCGTGCGGGATGGGCGCATCACTGCAACCAAGCTCGACGGACGGACCCTAATTCGCTGGGATGCCCTTCAGGCATTCGTCGAGGCTCTTCCTTCGATAGCGGTTGCTCAATGATCGCCAAGACGGCCGACCCGACGCCTACCTGTGCGATCTACGGAGTGCAGACGTGACCGCCGCCCTTCTCGCCCTGGCGCTCACCATCGCGATCTTCTCGCTGGACTAGGCTGAAGCGGTCACTTTCAGAAGGCCAGGGTCCAAACGTCAAAAGCCAGAGATCGCCTATGAGCAAGCCCCGCACCCTCCCTGCCGAGCTGTCGACCTCACGCACGACGATCCCGGCCACCAAGCGATTCGATCCGATATCGGTCCGCATCGACGATGCTGGCGAGATCATCGGCGTGTCGCGAGACAAGATGTGGCGCCTCGTGCGCGACAAGAGGGTCGCCTCGTTCAAGATTGATGGCTGCACTCTGGTCCTATGGGAAGACCTTAGGCAGTTTGTCTACCTGAGCGCAGGCCGGCCTATAGAGCTCGATCCTGGAGCCGACTAGCTCATGGGCTTCGCGAATGTTCACGGGAAGGCAACCGACAGGCTGCTTCCGATATGCTTCCGATATCACTATGACCGGAAGCAACCCTGACCCGAAAGGACGTCTAAGTGGTTGATCCAAATGGCGCGCTCGAAGAGATTCGAACTCCTGACCCCCAGATTCGTAGTCTGGTGCTCTATCCAGCTGAGCTACGAGCGCGCATTGGATCAGCCGGCGGGGGGAGACCCCGATGCGGCGACCGTGAGGGAGTGTTAGAAGGTCGTGCGGGCCTTTGCAACCCGGTTTCGCGTGTTTGGTGGCGAGCCGGGCGGGAAAAGCTGCGATGCGGCGTGCGGCCGGTGTGTCCGTCGGGCGTCTCGCGCCGACACGCGCGAGGTTTCCGTGGCTGGGCGGCCCTCCGCTCGGGTGAAGTGGATTCCACTTTGCACAGCCAGCCTCTAGAAACCCCGTAGGGGGCGCGCGGCCCCGAAACGCCCTGGGAACCGATCGATGGCCGACGATCCGATGAACTTGTCCGTGGTGGTGTCGCCGGAGGCTCCCGTCGATGCGGCCGCCGTGGAGCGGCTGAGCGAGCGTGCCTTCGGGCCCGGGCGCTACGCCCGGACCGCCTACCGCATCCGCGAAACGGCCGCGGCCGATCCAGCGCTGTCCTTCGTGGCCCGCATCAGCACGCTTCTTGTGGGCGCCAACCGCATGACGCGGGTGCGCTGCGGCCCGGTGCCGGCGCTGCTGCTCGGCCCGCTGACGGTGGATCCCGCCTTCCGGTCGCGCGGCATCGGGGCGGCGCTGGTGCGCCGCTCGCTGGACGCCGCCGCGGCCGCAGGGCATGGCGCCGTGATCCTGGTCGGGGATGAAGCCTATTACCGGCGCTTCGGGTTCACGCGGGTGCCGGCGGGGCGGCTGGCGATGCCAGGCCCCGTCGATCCGGCCCGGTTGTTGTTCCGCGATCTCGTCGAGGGGGCCTTTGCGGCCGCCCAGGGCGGGGTGGCTCCGGTGGTGCGCTGACGCTCAGGCGGCCGAAGTGGCGGCCCAGGAATAAGCATCGAGCGCCCGAAGCAGTTCGGAGGCGCTCGACCGGGACGCCTGGCTTGTTGCTGCCGGAGCGGCGGTTTCGTTCTCCGCAGGGCCGCCCGTCTTCGATAGGTAGACCGTGAGGGCCGCCGCCACCTGGGCGGTGCCGCTGCCGGTGCTGTCGAACCCCGACCGTGGGGTCGAGCGCTGCGTGGCGCCGGTCGGCAGATCGCTGGCGGCCGTGGTCTCGTCCGTCGGCTTGGCTTGGCGGGCCTGGCGCAACAAGTCGGCCAGGCTGTTGCCGCCGTTGCTGGACACGGTCAGTGCCATCGGGAGCCTCCTCGCGTCGATGATCCGGAACGGCACGACGATGCCGCCAAATCACTAACGCGAGGTTAACCCTAACCCTTCATGCACCACGAAGGCGCTTGACGGCACCTCAGGCCTCAGGGGCGGCTCACTCGGCCTGGGTCACGACCCGGTCGTTGACAGGTCCCGGGGCCATGGCCTCGAACACGCCGTCGCGCCGCACCAGGGCATGGAAAAGCCCGGCCGCGAGATGCACCAGGATCAGCGCAAAGAACACGAAGGCTCCATCGACGTGCAGGGTCTGCAGGGTGGCGTGCAGGCCGTCGTTCTGGCCCACCAGCGCCGGCAGCCGCAATCCGCCGAGGATCGTCACCGGGTAGCCGCCCGACGACACCATGGCCCAACCGACAAGCGGCATGCCGATCATCAGGCCGTAAAGGGCATAATGCGACAGGTGGGCCGCGAGCTTCATCGGCTCCGGCAGGTCACGCGGCAGGGCAGGGGCGCCGACCCGCAGCCGCACGGCGAGCCGCACGAGGGCCAGCAACAGAATGGCGATCCCGAGCGGCTTGTGGATGTCGATCAGCGTCAGGTAATTCGGCGCGATCGTCGACACCATGCCGACGCCGATGAACAGCATGGCGATGATGCAGACGGCCATCGCCCAATGCAGCGCGCGCTGCAGGGGTGTGAAGTGCTGACGTGCCGTGGTAGTCATGGCTTGGCCTCGGGAGCGGTGCGGGGATAATCCTTGGCCTCGGCCGTGCGCCGGTCGAAGGACACCCGATAGGCGGCCGAGCGTGCCGCCGGGAACGGGTCGTCCGAGGTGCGCATGCCGGACGGCAGGATGGTAGGGTCGTAGTTGATGTCGCGGCACGGCCCGTCGGGCTCGGGCTCGATTTTATCGGCCACCAACGTGCCGACCTCGACGGTGCGCCGGTCGTCGGGCCAGGCCTTGCTCGGGTCGACCGTGGGATCGCCCGGATTGGCCACCTGCACGCTGAGCGTCCAGCGTTGCGGCCCAGCGGCGACGCGCTGCATGATCTCATCCTCGAGCGCGTTGGGGCCACGCTTGGCGAGGTCGTCCGGGGCGATCGATTCCGCGGCCGCGGCAGGGATCAGCGACCAGCGCACCGTCCGGTCCGTGCCGGATGCGTCGGTGAAGATGAAGCTGTTCAGGCCGTTGAAGCGGTTTTCGGCATAGGACGGCGTCCAGGGGGCCGACTTGGCCCAGGCGCCGAAATTGGCGATCTCCGGATGGGCGGCCGCAAACCCCTTCATGGCATCCGGGTCCTTGCTGCCGGATGCCGTCAGCAGGGCGTAGAAGGCGTCGGGCGTCGAAACGGGGAAGAACGGCGGGCTGATCATGGCGCTGCGCCATTGCGACCCGTCCGGTGCCGTGATCTGGAGGCCGATGCCGCGCACGCGGCTGGTCTTGTCGTCGGCGTTGGGATCGGGCGTGCCATAGTTGAAGCGGCCCACCACGGGATAACGGCCCGCGGCCAGCATCGGCGCCCGGGACAGCTGCGCCCCTTGCCCGTTGGCCTCGAAGCTGCCGGTGAAGCAGATCCCCTTCGAATGGTTGCGGCGATGCCCGGGAACCGCGCCGGTCGGCGGCGCCATGGCGGTCAGAAGCTTCTGCGGCGACAAACGGTCGGGCGACAGCCAACCGCCCGTATAGGCGAAGGCGGCCGCGCTGCCGCCGACGATCGCCGCGATCAACACCAGCGATCCCACGGGGGAGCGCGCGGGCGGTCGACGCGTATCGGGCATCAAGTTCCTCATTATTCCAATGCGAAGGAGCGGCGCGACCTTACCACTTGCGGCCCGCGAGGCCATGGGCCTCCCCCATCGCAAATCGCCTCCCCGGCGATCATGCGACGCGATGGCGGGCCGGAACATGAACCGCGGCTGCTTGTTGCCGACAGGAAGCGTTCAGGCGCGGCGCGCCAGGATGATCAACACAACAGGAGGATCACATGACACGTTCGACCCGGCTGCTGTTGTCCGCAGCCGCCTTGCTGAGCCTATGGGCCGGCACGGGCGCAGCATCGGCCCAGGGCTATTATGGCGATGATGGCCCGCCGCCCTTCCGGCGCGGACCCGGCTGGGATCGCCCGCCGCCGCCGCGGGGGCCGTGGGACCGCTGGCATCACCACCGGCATTGGCGCGACGGCGGCTTCGAGGGGCGTGGCGGCT